>NZ_VFVC01000014.1:0-108587 GCF_006441575.1 Mesorhizobium sp. B2-4-12 | reverse complement strand
ACCAATTTACAAAGCTCAATCAACGCGCAAAACAAAACCCCGCCGAAAATCGACGGGGTTCGTCAGCAGTCTGAGGCGCCGGATCGGCGCCTTTTCCATTCGAAGCAGACGCCTCAGCGAGGCAGGACGCTCGACCCCATCAGCGCTTCGTCGATCGAGCGCGCCGCCTGACGGCCTTCGCGGATTGCCCAGACGACCAGCGACTGGCCACGGCGCACGTCGCCCGCCGCGTAGAGCCGGTCGACACTGGTCCTGTAGTCGCGGTCATTGGCTTCGACATTCCTGGAGCGGCGGCTGTCGGTGACGATCTTCATCTCACCCTCCAGTTCCTTCGCCACGCCGGCCGCCGCCGGGCCGGCAAAGCCGATGGCGATGAAGGCGAGATCAGCGCGGATGACGAATTCGGTGCCGGGGATCGGCTTGCGCTTCTCGTCGACCTCGCAGCACTTGACGCCCGTGAGTTGGCCTTCCTCACCGATGAATTCGAGCGTTGCCACCTGGAACTCGCGCTCGGCGCCCTCCGCCTGCGAAGACGAGGTGCGCATCTTGGTCGCCCAGTAGGGCCAGACCGCGAGCTTGTCTTCCTTCTCGGGCGGCTGTGGGCGGATGTCGAGCTGGGTGACGCGCACCGCGCCCTGGCGGAAAGCGGTGCCGACGCAGTCGGAGGCGGTATCGCCGCCACCGACGACAACGACATGCTGACCGCCGGCGATGATCGGATGCGACGGCCACGCAACCGACTGGATCGGCTCGCCGCCGACGCGGCGGTTCTGCTGCACCAGATAGGGCATCGCGTCGTGCACGCCGCCGAGATCGTCGCCCGGAATATTGGCCGCGCGCGGCGTTTCCGATCCGCCGCAATAGAGCACGGCGTCATGCTCGGCCAGCAGTTCGGCGACGGGCTTGTCGACACCGACATTGACACCGCAATGGAAGGTCACGCCCTCGCCCTGCATCTGTTCGATACGCCGGTCGATATAGTGCTTCTCGATCTTGAAGTCGGGAATGCCATAGCGCATCAGCCCGCCCGGCCGGCTCTCGCGCTCATAGACATGCACGTCGTGGCCGGCCCGGCCCAACTGCTGGGCGGCCGCCATGCCGGCGGGGCCGGAGCCGATGATGGCGACCCGCTTGCCGGTCTTTTTTTCCGGCGGATAGGGCCTGATATGGCCGGTCTCATAGGCCTTGTCGGCGATCGCCTGTTCCACCGTCTTGATGGCGACCGGAATGTCCTCGAGGTTCAGCGTGCAGGCTTCCTCGCAGGGCGCAGGGCAGATGCGGCCGGTGAACTCGGGGAAATTGTTCGTCGAATGCAGGTTGCGGATCGCGTTGTCCCAATCCCTGTTATAGACGAGATCGTTCCAATCGGGGATCTGGTTGTGGATCGGGCAGCCGGTCGGTCCGTGACAGTACGGAATGCCGCAATCCATGCAGCGCGCGGCCTGTTTCTCGACCTCCTTGTCCGACATCGGCAGCGTGAATTCACGGAAATGCCGGATGCGGTCGGAGGCAGGCTGGTACTTGTGCACCTGCCGGTCGATTTCGAGAAAGCCTGTTACCTTGCCCATAGTCCAGTTCCTGCTGTCCAGATGGTGCGGTTTTCGCCGCACCCGTTAACCTCTTGAGGCAGCCATGGCAACCTTGCGCCAGAGGTCAAACTGTCGATGAAGGTGGCCGGGAAGCCTGAGCTCCCCGGCAATTGCAAAAGTCTATTCCGCCGCGACGCCCATGCGCATGCGTTCCATCTCGATCAGCGCGCGGCGGTATTCGACCGGCATGATCTTGCGGAATTTCGGCCGGAACGTCGCCCAGTCGTCGAGGATCTCACGGCCGCGCACCGAACCCGTAAAGTGGACGTGGTTCGAGATCAGCTGATAGAGCCGCTCCTCGTCATGGCTGGTCATGTCGCCGGAGACGTCGACGCGCCCCTTGTGGTCGAGGTCGCCGCCATGGTGCAGCAGCTTCTCCATCAGGTCGTCTTCTTCCGGAACCGGCTCCAGCTCGACCATCGCCATGTTGCAGCGCTCGGCGAAATCGCCTGCCTCGTCCAGCACATAGGCGACGCCGCCCGACATGCCAGCGGCGAAGTTGCGGCCGGTCTTGCCGATGACGACGACGACACCGCCGGTCATGTATTCGCAGCCATGGTCGCCGACGCCCTCAACGACGGCGGCGACGCCCGAATTGCGCACCGCGAAACGCTCGCCTGCGACGCCGGCGAAATAGGCCTCACCCTCGGTCGCGCCATAGAGCACCGTATTGCCGACGATAATGGAGTCCGCCGCGACGATCTTGGCCTCTTCGGGCGGGCGGATGACGATGCGTCCACCCGACAGGCCCTTGCCGACATAGTCGTTGCCGGCGCCGACGAGCTCGAACGAGATGCCGCGCGCCAGGAAGGCGCCGAACGACTGGCCGGCGGTGCCGGTCAGCTTCACCTGGATCGTGTCCTCGCGCAGGCCCTTGTGCTTGAAACGCTTGGCGACTTCACCCGACAGCATGGCGCCAGTCGAACGGTCGACATTGCGGATGTCCACCTCGATCTTGACCGGCTGCTTGGCCTCCAGCGCCGGCTTGGCGAGTTCGATCAGCTTGCGGTCGAGCACGTCATGGATCGGGTGCTTCTGCCGTTCGGTCCAATGCACCGCCTCATGCGGCGCATCGGGCTTGTAGAACATCTTCGAGAAGTCGAGCCCGCGCGCCTTCCAATGCTGGATCACGTCGCGCTTTTCCAGAAGGTCGCTGTCGCCGATGATCTGGTCGAGATGGGTGTAGCCCATTTCGGCGAGCAGCCCCCTCACCTCTTCCGCCACATAGAAGAAGAAGTTGATGACGTGCTCTGGCGTGCCCTTGAAGCGCTTGCGCAGCACCGGGTCCTGCGTCGCCACGCCCACCGGGCAGGTGTTGAGATGGCACTTGCGCATCATGATGCAGCCCGCCGCGATCAAAGGCGCAGTCGAGAAGCCGAACTCGTCGGCGCCGAGCAGCGCGCCGATGATGACGTCGCGCCCGGTGCGCAGGCCACCGTCGACCTGCAGGGCCACGCGCGAACGCAGACCGTTCAGCACCAGCGTCTGGTGCGTCTCGGCCAGGCCCATTTCCCACGGGCTGCCGGCATGCTTGAGCGAGGTCAGTGGCGACGCTCCCGTGCCGCCATCATAGCCGGAGATGGTGATGTGATCGGCACGCGCCTTGGCGACGCCCGCCGCGACCGTGCCGACGCCGACTTCCGACACCAGCTTGACCGACACGTCAGCCGCCGGATTGACGTTCTTCAGATCGTAGATCAGCTGCGCCAGGTCCTCGATCGAATAGATGTCGTGATGCGGCGGCGGCGAGATCAGGCCGACGCCCGGCGTCGAATGCCGGACCTTGGCGATGGTCGCGTCGACCTTGTGGCCGGGCAATTGCCCGCCCTCGCCGGGCTTGGCGCCCTGTGCGACCTTGATCTGCATCACATCCGAGTTGACCAGATACTCCGCGGTCACGCCGAACCGGCCGGAAGCGACCTGCTTGATCGCCGAGCGCTCCGGGTTCTTGCCGCCGCCGGGCAGCGGCAGGTAGCGATCCGCCTCTTCTCCGCCCTCGCCGGTGTTCGACTTGCCGCCAATCTGGTTCATGGCGCGCGCCAGGGTGGTGTGCGCTTCCCTGGAAATCGAGCCGAACGACATCGCTCCGGTGGAGAAGCGCTTGACGATCTCGGCCGCCGGCATGACGTAGTCGAGCGCGGGCTTCTTGCGCCCCGTCTCGTCGGCCAGCTTGATCTTGAACAGGCCACGGATGGTCTGCGCGCGCGCCGTCTCGCTGTCGATCTGCGCCGAATAGTCCTTGAACGTCTCCCATGAACCCTGGCGCACGGCATGCTGCAGGGTGGCCACCGCGTCGGGCGACCACATATGCGCCTCGCCGCGCATGCGGAACATATATTCGCCGCCGACCTCCAGGCTGTTGCGCAGCACCGGATCGTTGCCGAAACCATCGGCGTGACGGCTGAGCGTCTCGGCCGAAATCTCGTCCAGCCCGACGCCTTCGATCAGGGTCGCCGTACCGGTGAAATACTGCCGCACGAAGTCCGACTTCAGCCCGATGGCGTCGAAGATCTGCGCGCCGCAATAGGACTGGTAGGTCGAAATGCCCATCTTGGACATCACCTTGAGGATGCCCTTGCCGATCGACTTGATGTAGCGCGACACGACCTCGTATTCGTCGACTTCTTCCGGCAGCTCGCCGCGCTTGTGCATGTCGAGCAGTGTGTCGAAGGCGAGATAGGGATTGATCGCCTCGGCGCCATAGCCGGCGAGACAGCAGAAATGATGCACTTCGCGCGGTTCGCCGGATTCCACGACGAGACCGACCGCGGTACGCAGCCCCTTGCGGATCAGGTGGTGGTGCACCGCGGCCGTCGCCAGCAATGCCGGAATGGCGATGCGGTCCGGCCCGACCTGGCGGTCGGACAGGATGATGATGTTGTAGCCGCCGGCGACAGCCGCTTCCGCCCGTTCGCACAGGCGGTCGATGGCGCCCTGCATGCCGGCCGCGCCTTCGCTCGACCCGTAGGTGATGTCGATCGTCTTGGTGTCGAAACGGTCCTCGGTGTGGCCGATGGAACGGATCTTTTCCAGATCGCCATTGGTCAGGATCGGCTGGCGCACTTCGAGCCGCTTGCGGCGCGAATTGCCGACCAGGTCGAAGATGTTCGGCCGTGGCCCGATGAAGGACACCAGGCTCATCACCAGTTCCTCGCGGATCGGGTCGATCGGCGGATTGGTCACCTGGGCGAAGTTCTGCTTGAAATAGGTGTAGAGCAGCTTCGACTTGTCCGACATCGCCGAGATCGGCGTGTCCGTGCCCATCGATCCCACCGCTTCCTGGCCGGTGGTGGCCATCGGCGACATCAGCAGCTTGGTGTCTTCCTGGGTGTAACCGAACGCCTGCTGGCGATCGAGCAGGCTGACATCCTTGCGCAGCGCGCGCGGCTCGACCGGCTTCAAATCTTCCAGGATGAGCTGCGTGTTGGCGAGCCAGGTCTTGTAGGGGTGCTTGGTCGCGATCTCGGACTTGATCTCCTCGTCGGGGACGATGCGGCCCTTGGCAAGGTCGATCAAAAGCATGCGGCCGGGCTGCAGCCGCCACTTCTGGACGATCTTCTCCTCCGGCACCGGCAGCACGCCGGCTTCCGAGGCCATGATGACGCGGTCATCGTCGGTGACGATGTAGCGTGCGGGGCGCAATCCGTTACGGTCGAGCGTGGCGCCGATCTGGCGGCCATCGGTGAAGGCCACCGCCGCCGGCCCGTCCCATGGCTCCATCAATGCGGCATGGTATTCGTAGAAAGCCTTGCGGTCGGCGTCCATGAGCTTGTTGCCGGCCCAGGCCTCGGGGATCAGCATCATCATGGCGTGGCTGAGGCTATAGCCGCCCTGGAACAGAAACTCGAGCGCATTGTCGAAGCACGCGGTGTCCGACTGGCCTTCATAGGAGATCGGCCAGAGCTTCGAGATGTTGTTGCCGAACAGTTCGGAATCGACCGATGCCTGTCTGGCCGCCATCCAATTGTTGTTGCCGCGCACCGTGTTGATCTCGCCATTGTGCGCGACCATGCGGTAGGGATGTGCCAGCTTCCACGACGGGAAGGTGTTGGTCGAAAAACGCTGGTGAACGAGGATCAGCGCCGTTTCGAAGCGCGGATCGGTCAGGTCCCTGTAGTAGGCGCCGACCTGATAGGCCAGGAACATGCCCTTGTAGACGATGGTGCGTGCCGACAGCGACACGCAATAGGCGCCAATATCCTTATTGTCGTTCTCGGCGTAGATGCGGCCCGAAATGACCTTGCGCAGCAGGTAAAGCCGGGCCTCGTATTCCTCGTCGTCGGGAATGTCCGCTGTACGGCCGATGAAGACTTGCCTATGGAATGGCTCGGACGCCGCGATGTCGGGCGCCTTCGACAGCGATGAGTTGTCGACGGGCACATCGCGGAAGCCGATGAGCGGCAGCCCTTCCGACTGCGCCGATTCCGCGATGATGTCCTCGATATGGGCGCGAAGGGCCGGGTCCTGCGGCATGAACCAGTGTCCGACGCCGTACTGACCGGCCGGCGGCAGTTCGATGCCTTGGGCCGCCATCTCCTCGCGGAAGAACTGGTCAGGCAGTTGCACCAGCACGCCGGCGCCGTCGCCGACCAGAGGATCGGCGCCGACGGCGCCGCGATGCGTCAGGTTCTCGAGCACGGCAAGCCCGTCCTCGACGATCTGGTGCGACTTCACGCCCTTCATGTTGACGATGAATCCGACGCCACAGGCGTCATGCTCGTTGCGCGGATCGTAAAGACCCTGGGCGGCAAGACCGTTGGTGGTTCGGCCAATGTCGGTTCGGGAGATATTTTTGACGGCAGCCGCTTTCGTCTGCGCGGCCTGGCCGTTCGTCGCAGAGAGCGTCATATCCGTCATCGTCCTGTCTCCATTTCAGCCCTGCAGGCGCTGGTTTGCCTCGGCAAGCGCTTGGCTCACCCTGATCCTTGCGGCACGTCTTGCGAAATCCTTGCCGAACCAGACGGCATGCCGCATGGTTCGCATTCGTACAGGCCAGCGTCCGGCCGTCCACCTGTCGCGGCAACAGCCGGAGAGGCCAATATGTTACGCCAATCCGGCCAGTTTTGTGCGACAAAATAAGACAGCACTACTGTCCTAAATTTTTATGGCAGAATTCCCCGATGCACACAAGACCGATTCACAAAAAACTTGGAGCTTCCACGACATAAAATTACGTGAAGCCGGAAGGAAACGTAAGCTTCAGTCGCCAATCCCCGCCAGTCGGCCTGGCTGGGTTTAATGGTTTTCCAGCCTCTGGCCCCTTGCGGTCGGCTCCCGAAACCGGTCAACTCGACGCTGATTTCCCCAACACAGGCAGATGCATGTTCTTCGCTTCCGACAATTGGGCAGGCGCCCATCCCGATATCGCTGCCGGCCTGTCGGCCGCTTCAGGCGGCTTCGCCACGGCCTATGGCGACGGCGCGCTCGACCAGGCGGTCTACCAGCGTTTTAGCGAGATTTTCGAACGCGAGGTCGCCGTGTTCTTCGTGGCGACCGGCACGGCCGCCAATTCGTTGTCGCTGACCACCTTCAACAAGCCCGGCGGCATTTCTTTCGCCCACCGCGAATCGCATGTCATCGAAGACGAGTGCGGCGCGCCGGAATATTTTTCGGGCGGTTCGCGGCTGCATGCCGTCGATGGCTCCCTGGGTAGGATGGACCCGCACAATCTGGAAAGGGCGATCGGCCGTTTCGCCGGCGAGGTGGTCCATTGGGGCCGGCCGATGGCTGTTTCGATCACCCAGTCGACGGAGGTCGGCACTGTTTATGGCCTGAACGATATCGCCGCGATCTCATCCATCGCCAGGCAGCATTCCGTGCCGCTGCATATGGACGGCGCCCGCTTTGCCAATGCGCTGGCCGCGCTCGACACCACGCCGGCCGGGATGACCTGGAAGCGCGGCGTCGACATCCTGTCCTTCGGCGGCACCAAGAATGGCTGCTGGTGCGCCGAGGCGATCGTGCTGTTCGATCTCGACCGCGCCAAGGAACTGTCCTTTCTGCGCAAGCGTGCCGCGCAGCTGTTTTCGAAGTCGCGTTTCATCGCGGCGCAGTTCGAAGCCTATTTCAAGGACGGACTGTGGCTCGACACCGCCAGGCATGCCAACGCCATGGCGGCGCGCCTGGCCGCGGCGATCGAGGATTCGCAGACGGCGAAGTTGGCCTGGCTGCCGCAAGCCAACGAGGTGTTCGCCGTGATCAAGAAGGCCGAGGCCGACAAATTGCAGGCGGCGGGCGCGGTCTTCTACGACTGGCATAAGCCGCACGGCTTCGACGGCCATATCGGCGAGGACGAGCTGCTCTATCGCTTCGTGACCAGCTTTGCCACGACTTCAGAGGAAGTCGATCGCTTCGGCCAGTTGATCGCCGGATAAATCAATCTCCCGGAATAAAAAAGCGGCGCCTTTCGGCGCCGCTCCGTCTCGGGAGGAGAGTTCGGAGCAATTCCAGGAAAAGTGTGAAGCGGTTTTCCGTCCGGAATTGCGTTACCACCGATATTAGGCAGCAGTCTTGGCCTCGATCTGCTTGGCGTTGGCCGGAGCCGAAGTGATCGCGATCTTGCGCGGCTTCAACTCCTCCGGAATATTGCGCTTCAGCTCCACGAAGAGAAGGCCGTTCTTCAGCGTGGCGCCGACGACGTCGACATGGTCGGCAAGCTGGAAGCGGCGCTCGAAGGCCCTGGAGGCAATGCCGCGATAAAGCAGTTCGGATCCTTCACCGGTACCCTCGTCCTTGCGCTCGCCTTTCACGGTCAGCACGTTGCGGTGAGCCTCGATCGAGATTTCCTCATCCGAGAATCCGGCAACAGCCATCGAAATCCGGTAGGAATCCTCGCCGGTGCGCTCGATGTTGTAGGGCGGATAAGTCTGCGCGCCATCGGGCTGCGCAAGCGAATCGAGCATCGTGAAGAGACGGTCGAAGCCGACGGTCGAACGGTAAAGCGGGGAAAAGTCAACGTGACGCATGATGTGTTCTCCTGTTGAGCAACATGGTTTGCGTATGGCCGGTACGGAACCCTTGGTTTTGGCGTCCCGGATGGACCAGCGGTCCCAATCTTGGCGACCGCTCCAGACATTTGGGAAGCGTCCCAAGGCATTTCAAGATTTTTGCCGGTCGGAAAAAAGCGGGCCTTTGCGCTTGATGAACGGCAGATGAACCGGCGCTTCGGCGCGCGTTCAGACAGCCGCCGCTAAGGTGATTTCAAGATCGAGGACTGGCGGCGCCGAATTTGAATGGCAGATACCGCAACGAAGCCGAACCGGGTGTCAACGTCCCTTCCTCCCGGATCGACAGGGGCCGGAAGCACGCTCTGAGCGGCTTCCGGCCTTCCCCATTGGGGTCCTGCATAACCTGGATTTGCTTTGCTTTTGATGTATTGGCGTCTATCACCTTGACGAGGCCAGCCGTGACAGGCTGGCGCGAAGACGCCGAGCACAAAGCGCCGCATGACGGACATTTTCGACGACACCCCCCTCTTTCACGCAACGCCGGACAATCCGCGGCCGGAAAACGCCACCGGTGGCTTCTTCACCACGCGCGATCGCAAGAAGATACGCTACGGCCTGTTCGCGGCGGTGGCGCGTCCGATGCGGGGCACCGTGGTGCTGCTGTCCGGCCGCAACGAATGCATTGAGAAATATTTCGAGACCATCCGCGACCTTGCGGCGCGAGGCTTTGGCGTCGCCACCTTCGATTGGCGCGGCCAAGGCGGTTCCGACCGGCTGATCCGTGATCGCCAGCGCGGCTATGTCAGATCCTTCCGCAACTATACGGCCGATCTGGAGCAGTTCTTCGAGGAGATCGTGCTACCCGATTGCCGCGGGCCGTATTACATCCTCGCCCATTCCGCGGGCGCCGTGATCACGCTGCTTGCGGCGCCGTCCATGGTGAACCGCGTGCGCCGCATGGTGCTGATCGCGCCGTTCCTGACACTGCCGGATCTGCCGGTCTCGATATCGACCGTCCGCCGCGTCTGTTCGTTCTTTTGTTTGCTGGGTCTTGGCCGGCTCTACGCCGCCTGGGGTCCGCGGCCCAAGGTAACGGCGCCCTTCGAAACCAACAAGGTGACGTCCGATCCAAAGCGCTATCGCCGCAACACGGGGATCTACGAGGCGTTCCCGCAACTGGCGCTTGGCGGCCCGACGATCCGCTGGCTGCAGGCAGCTGCGAAGGCATCGGAAGCCATCAGCGACCCCGACTTCATGGCCCGCATTCAGGTGCCCCTGCTGATCATCGCCGCCGGCGCCGACCAGGTCGTTTCGACCAAGGCGGTGGAGGCATACGCCAGAAGTCTGAGGCTCGGTTCGCTGCTGATGATCGACGGCGCCAAGCACGAAATCCTGCAGGAAGTCGATCTGTACCGCGAACAATTCCTCGCCGTCTTCGACGCCTTCATTCCCGGCTCGGACGACCCCACGGCCTGAGCGGCACCGCGGCTCGGTGGCCAACTCCGCGAGGGCTGAGCGATGCGCCCCGGCTCAGCCAGCGGGCACCAACAAGGAAGCCAATCAGCCGTGCAAGGCGGCCATGGCGGCGGCGTGAAGCTCCGGCGTCGCCGCCGCCAGCACATCGCCGCCCTTTTCCGCCGGCCTGCCGTCGAAAGTGGTGACGACGCCGCCCGCCTTTTCGATGATCGGGATCAGCGCCACGATGTCGTAGGGCTTCAATCCGGGATCGGCAACGATGTCGACGCTTCCCGAGGCGATCATGGCGAAGGCATAGCAATCGGTGCCGTAGCGGGCGAGTTGCACCTGCTTCTCGAATGCGTCATAGCGCGTGCGCGCCTCGCCCGTGAACAGCGCCGGCGTGGTGGTGAACAGCGTTGCATCCGCCAGGCTGGTCGTCTTGCGGGTCGAAAGCTTGCGCGGCCCGCCCGGCCCCTCATAGTGCGAGCCGGCGGCATTGGCGTAGAACAGTTCGCCGGTGAAGGGCTGCGACATCATGCCGGCCACGGCGTCGCCGTCGACCGTCAGCCCGACCAGCGTCCCCCATACCGGGAGGCCGGAGATGAAGGCCCGTGTCCCGTCGATCGGATCGATCACCCAGACGTGCCTGCTGGCGGTGTTCTCGCTGCCGTGCTCCTCGCCAAGAATGCCATGGTCGGGATACTGCGCCGAGATCAGCGCCCGGATGGCGCGCTCGGCCTCGCGGTCGGCTTCCGTGACCGGATCGAAACTGCCCGTTTCCTTGTTGGCGACCGCACCCTGGCTGCGGAACCTCGGCAAAGTCTCGGCCGCTGCAGCTTGCGCGATACGGCGCATGAAATCGATGCTGATGTCCAACTGATTCTCCCGCCTTGCGGCATGCCCTAACCCGGCTCTGCCGCGACTTTTCCGCCAAAACAAGGGTGTTTATCGATTATTCCTGCGTTCACTGTTGCCCAAATGTCACATGGGCATCATCGAAACGCAATTTCCACATCACTCTGAATTAAAAAAGCCTGAAGGTCGCTTGACATTTGTGCACCGCACAATACCCTTGATGATGGATAGGTTTTCCTGTCCATGCCCTCCTTGGGCGTTTCCTCCCTAGACTTCGACCGTATCGTGAAAACGATGCGGTCTTTTTTTAAGCCGCGATCCGGCTGCGAGTCTCATTCCGCGGCCAGCGGCAGGTCGATAAAGTGATGGTCGGGCATCGCCATCAGATCCGCTGAAAATCGCGTCAGATCGTCGGCCAGCGCGTCAAAGCCGGCGACCTTCTCGAATGTCCGCTCATTCATGTAGAGCCCGCGATTGATCTCGATCTGCAGCGCATGCAGATGACGCGCCGGGCGGCCATAATGTTCCGTGATGAAGCCGCCGGCATAAGGCTTGTTGTGGGCGACGGTATAGCCCATGGCGGTCAGCAGGCCGATCGCGGTTTCGGTCAGGGCGGCGGTGGCCGAGATACCGAAACGGTCGCCGATGATGAAGTCGGGCCGCACGCCGCTCTCGCCGACACGGATGCTCGCCGGCATCGAATGGCAATCGATCAGCACGGCAAAGCCGAACCGGGCATGGGTCCTGGTCAAAAGCCGCTTCAGCGTTTCGTGATAAGGCTTGTAGACGGCCTCGATGCGGGCAACGGCTTCGGCCAGCGGCAGGCGGCCCGAATAGATATCGAGGCCCTCGCCGACCAGCTTCGGCACGGTGCCAAGTCCGCCCGCGACCCGCGCCGACCGGATGTTGCAGAAGGACGGCACCGGCTCGGCGAACATGCGCGGGTCGAGTTCCCATGGCTCGCGATTGACGTCGAGATAGGCGCGCGGGAAATTCGCCGCCAGCATCGGCGCGCCCAGCGCCACGGCGCCGCCGAACAACTCGTCGACATAGCAATCCTCCGAACGGCGGATGGCGTTGCGATCGAGCTTTGCCATGGCAAGGAAGCGTTCCGGGTAGTAGCGGCCGCTATGCGGTGAGTTGAAGAGGAAAGGGACGCGCTGCTCGGCGCCCGACCGGATTTCGAAGGGTGGAAAGACCGAAAAATCCTCGGCTGCCGTCTTCAATTTGAATGTACCCGAAAACACCAGTGCATCATGACACGAAACTGCCACCTTGCAGGCCGCGTGTCCAGCATTTCAGCGGTCGCGCCGCCCGGCAAATATGGGGTCATCCCTCTGCGCGTTCACTTGATGTTTACCCTCGCCTCCTCATATAGAGGATGGTTAACGGGCCTGCCCCACGGCAGTCTCGGGCGGGTGATTCGGACGGGATATCATGGCACGCATTCTTCTGGCGGAAGACGACGACGATATGCGTCGTTTCCTCGTCAAGGCGCTGGAACGCGCCGGTTATCAGGTCAGCGATTTCGACAACGGCGCCAGCGCCTATGAGCGTCTGCGCGAGGAACCGTTCTCGCTGCTCTTGACCGATATCGTCATGCCGGAGATGGACGGTATCGAACTGGCACGCCGCGCCACGGAGATCGATCCCGACCTCAAGGTCATGTTCATCACCGGTTTCGCCGCCGTCGCGCTGAACCCGGATTCCAAGGCGCCGAAAGACGCCAAGGTGCTGTCGAAGCCCTTCCACCTGCGCGATCTCGTCAACGAGGTCGAGAAGATGCTGCAGGCGGCCTGAGCCGCCTTCCGCTGAGGCATCGGCACTTGTTTGCCGGTGCGGCGAGACGACGCCGTCTTTCCTTTTTCCTGCTATTGACGCGCCGGATCAAAAATGGTGTATGCGCGTCGTCGGATGGGCGTGTAGCTCAGCGGGAGAGCACTGCATTGACATTGCAGGGGTCACAAGTTCAATCCTTGTCACGCCCACCATCCAACCCCTTGGTTTCGTTGAATAAACAAGCCTAGGCTGTCCTCCGAAGAACCATCAATTGGCTACTGGCTCCACTCTGGCTCCAGGAAAGCGCTAATTATGGCTTCGATCCGCAAACACCGAGACAATATCAGGCCCGCATTCGCAGGCAGGGCTATTCCCTGACCAAGACGTTCCATCGCCTGTCTGACGCGAGGGAATGGGCAAGGCTGATGGAGACCCAGGCTGACAGGCAAGAGCTTGCACCAAGCCGAAAGGCATTACAGACAACTACCCTGTCCGATCTGGTCATCCATTACCGCAATGAAGTGGTGCCAACAAAGAAAGGGGGTGACGTCGAAACCATCGTGTTGAATGCCTTTCTGCGTCATCCGATCTGCAAACAGGCCCAAAACACATGCATAGAGCATTAGCTACGGGACCGCTTGGCTAGGCCGAGCTACAAGGCTTATCGGCCCTTACGAGGCCCTTTTCAGCTCGTCGATGATCGCGTGAACGTCAAAGCCGATGATCGCGGCCATATCGATCAGTTCTACTAGATCGACGCGCCGATCACCGTTTTCGATGTTTGCGACGAATGGCTGATGTCGTCCCATTGCCCTAGCCACTTCGGCTTGAGTCATGCCAGCGGCCTGGCGCCCTACATGCGGACGGAGTGTCGGCCTACCCCGTCATTGCAGGCGAAATGTTTGAGCGCCCAATCAGACGCGAAGAGCCATGACCCGACTTTGCCTTCAACCAACTCATTTTCTGGGTTTCATATTCCACGTGAATGCTTCATTGGCCTCGCAGCCTACTGATACTCAAGCCCCAGTCGCGGCTATTTGGGCCTCCATCCGATTGACGAGCGCGACATAACGGGGATGAGCGCGGAGCGAGTCGAGGTCGCTATCCTGACGCATCCAAGGCATGCGCAAAATGAGGTAGGCATGTGATGCAGTTAGCTGACGTTCCAGGCAATCGATAGCCTGTTCCGCCTTGCCCAGCCTCGCATAAAAACAGCCTATGTTGTACTGAACCGCAATGTTGTCTCCGGCGAACATTTCAGCACGGGAGACCCACGACAGCGCGCGTTCAATCTCGCCAATTTCCGCCAGCATTGAGGCGCCGTAACATAGCGCGGTGGCATTGTCGGGATGCGCTTTGACTTCCTTTTCCACTGCCAGCACACCTTGCCTTGCAGCTTCCTTGGCGTCGTCGCTGCGGCCAAGTGAAACATAGACCATATTTAGATTGGTCCAGACCCGATAGTCATCGGGTGACAACGATACGGCACGCTGGTACAGCGCGGCAGCTTTCTCGTATTGACCTTGAATGAAACAATTCCGGCCGTAAGAGAAATAGGTATCGGAAGAACTGGCGTCTAACTCTAAAGCTCGCTCGAACTCCACTTCCGCCTCGGCATACCGGCCATTTACGAACAAGGCTCCGCCACGTGATGCGTGGGCGTCGGCGAGACCTGGCTCAAGTTCCAGCGCCCGTGTGCTGTTGGAAAGGACTGCCTCGAAGCTGGCGTCGGGATCGTTGCAAGTCAACAGAAGCCACTCACAATCAGCCAAAGCGGCATAAGCGCGCGCATAATTTGGGTCAATTTCAACAGCTCTGGCAAACAGTCGCTGCGCTGTTTTGATAAACTTGGTCTCGACTCCCCTATTGAGGAACGACCTGCCCATCAACAGCGTCTCGTAAGCCTCTGGGTTGTCGGTCGAGCGGTTTGTAATTGTCGCCAGTTCTTCGGGCAGCAGCTTCACTTTGAGCACGTCGACAATGCTTTTGGATATCTCGTCCTGAAGGGCAAAGATATCGTCTAACGTCCGGTCATACCGCTCGGCCCAGATATGGTCACCGCCACGACCATTGATTAGCTGAGCCGTGATACGCACTCGCCCTCCAGCCTTGCGTACACTTCCTTCCAGGACGTAGGCGACGTTCAGCTTCTTCGCCACCTCCTCGATCAATACCGCCTTGCCCTTGAAGGTAAAGACTGTATTGCGCGCGACGACGGAGAGTCCGGACACTTGCGAAAGGTCGGTGATAATGTCCTCGGTGATGCCGTCGGAAAAATACTCCTGCTCGGGATCACCGCTCATATTGGCGAAGGGTAGGACGGCGATCGACGGTTTGTCGGGCAGAGTCACAGCCAAGTGTTCCCCACTTTTGCCGCTCACGTTCATTCCAACGCAGTAGACCCGCACTGGCTTCACGATGTTTTTGAGCGTGTGTTCGCCGAGATCGTCGAACGCCAATGCTAGCTTGCTGGTAACATGTTCGTGCACGGTGGAGGAGACGTAGATACCACCGGGCTCAGCCAAACCCTCCAACCGCGCTGCTACGTTTACGCCGTCGCCATAAATATCGGAGCCTTCGACGATCACATCGCCCAGATTGACACCTATTCGGAGGATGATGCGACTCGTCTCTGGTGCGCCCAGATTGGCATTATTGAAACCTTTCTGCAGTTCGACCGCACACTGTACGGCATCCACGGCACTGCCAAATTCTACCAGAACACCGTCCCCCATTACCTTGACGACGCGGCCATGGTGTTGGGCAACCGTGGGAGATAGCACCTCGTTCCGACGTGCCTTGAGTGCGGCCAATGTGCCCGCCTCGTCGTGTTCCATCAGGCGCGAATAACCCACGACATCGGCGGCCAGGATCGCGGCAAGGCGGCGTTGGGCGCGAATTTCGGCCATGTGGGGTGAATACCTTCAGGAAGCCGAGCGCATATAATTGTATAGGTACTCTGGCCGCGAGTCTATTCGGCCCGACTTCTGTTGTGGGTCAGGATCGACGGACTGGCCATGTCCCCGGCATGCCCGGTTATTGGGTAATTCTTGCGGACGGATCATAAGGCGATTGGCGCCGCGCGGGTCTTAGCGTCAGGTTTTCATCACTGCGGAGTCCGGTCTAAATCAGTCCGGGCATCTAATCGTTATGGTTGATGGGCAATACCGAGAATGTTGGCGTACGGGCAGCAGCATCAATCGCTTCTGATCCAAACAGTACGCTTTGAGTTCCTTCCTTTGGCCTTTGGGTTCCGGGAATTTCTGGTAGCGATTTGCGATGGGTCCCGCTCCGCGTCTCCAAGGTGCCCCCTGTCAACCCCCTTGTAGGGGTGCATTGAACATTGCAGGGGTCACAAGTTCAATCCTTGTCACGCCCACCATCCTTTCAATAACTTAGCCGTTTCCCTTAGTCGGCTGGCACAGAAACGGCACAGAAATGCCGCTCGATGACGCGGCGTCGCGGGCGGGACGTGTAGCGCGCAAGATCGCTTGGCACCTGTGCGTAACTTCATTGGCAACAGATTGCATACCCTCTAATGGCCTTTTAACGTGCCTGGACGATCGCATCGACGAACGCCCGTCCAGCTCGAACACTGCGATCGTCCTTGGTCTCTACCGTGCCGCTGAGGCCATTCATCCTTTCTTGGCAGTATTAGATCATCGTCATAGGCAGACATGGCCGACAAAAGGGGAAGCCGATGGAACGGTTATCGTTCGCGCAAATCTGCGGATTGATGTCCGTCGCGCTGGTAGCTCTATGGGGCGCCCAGCAGGCACGTGACTACTTTTTACCAAAGCAAACCACGGTCGAAAATCCGGTGCTGGTCCCCGAGTATGAGCTGAGGCGGCAAAGAGACGAGGCGTGGACCAACAAGTACGCTTACGCGCTGGTCTAAATGCCGGTCCCCGGCCCTGCGCTTGCGTGCCGCGCGGCCCGGTGCTTCACTGGCGCCGGATTTACCGGGGAGTAGAAGGTGGACGTCTTTGGGCTCAAACCGCTGTTGATTTGGGCGCTGATCTTCATTCCACTGGAGAGGATCCTTGCCCTTCGACCGCAGCAAAAGATATTTCGAAAGGGGGTTTTCAACGACCTTTCCTATTACGTCTTCAATGGCATCGCGGTCAATTTCATCGGCGGCGTGCTCTTTGTGCCGGTCATCAGCGCCGCCGCTCTGCTCGTTCCGACAGGCCTGACGGAGGCCGTGGCCCAGCAGGCGACATGGCTTCAGGTCATCGAGATCGTCGTCATGACCGATCTTGGCGTGTATGCCGCACATCGTGCGTTTCACGCTGTGCCGATCCTCTGGCGCTTCCATTCCATCCATCATGGCGTCGAGGAGATGGACTACCTTGCTGCCTTTCACGTCCATCCGATCGATCAGATCCTCACAAAGGCAGCCGCGCTGGTGCCGGTGTTTCTCCTCGGCTTCGACGGCGAGGCGCTCGGCATCTATTTCCTCATCTATGCAGGGCACGCCATGCTGATCCATGCCAACCTTCGCATCAGCTTCGGCCCCCTCAAATGGCTGATCGCCAGTCCTCAGTTTCATCACTGGCACCACGCCGGCGAGCGATCAGCCTATGACAAGAATTTCGCCGGCCAGCTTTCAATCATCGACCTCATATTCGGCACGTTCCGCATTCCCGGCGCATCGATGCCGGCCAAGTACGGCGTTGACGACCCGATTCCCACGAACTTCTTTGGCCAGATCGGCTATCCGTTGACGCCGCACAAGGCGGGATCGCCTGCCAAGCCGGTTACGACCTCGGATAGGCCGCAGTCGGAACTGTGAAGCCGCCATCCGACCCGTAGCGCGCCACACCGTTGGTGAAGCGGATTTCGTCTACCCAACCATTGAGATCGTAGCCGCCAAAAATAGGGATTGAGGCTGCCGTTTTTCAGCAGGCTGCTGGCAAAAGTTCGCGTTATACGCCCAACAGGTCCATATGCCCTCAATGTTTTAGTGCCATCCGATCTTGCGCGGGCTCAGCCAGCCGGCCGGTTTGGTGCCAAATGAAGTTGCGCGGCCGGTTTCTGGCTTTCTGGCTTTCCGGCCCCGCCGTCTCCCGTCAAACCCCTTGGTTTCCGGGCTTCTGGCGGCTCTTCCCGCCGATTATCACCTTTTCCCGGCTATCCCCGGCTGATGCCATCCGATCTTGCGCGGTACACGTCGCGGGCGGGGCGCCGGTTCACGCTATGCCCATCAGCGGCACCCACAATGAGATTGATGGCACATGGGGAATGGGGCGTATTATCCGCACACTCCTCCCTCGCCCGGGGAGGGATAAAGCAAATGCTCGTCTGCCCGGCGATCGTATCTTTCCGGCTTAGCTTTGTACCAAACCGACGTTTGAATCCCTTGGATATCCCCCGCTGAAGGAGTAAATACTTCCTTAGGCATAAGGGAGGTGGCGGTGTCTCTAGGCGATACAGACATGGCGCGGGTGACGATCGACGCCATCTTTCTGTCGCAGCACCGCGCTAGGGCTGACATTGCCTCGCTACGCGCCGATATAGCTCAAACCCGGCGTGCAATCGCGGCATCACGCGAGCTTCTCAAGCGGTTTCGCCAACGCAAGATAGACGAGGCGCGATGGGAGGTTGAGCACCCCTCGGTATCAGCGTTCGATGCAGACATTCTCCGGTCTGTTTTTCGAGATTTGGTCTTGGAAATGAAGGCACCGGAGTGTCAATGGCGTAATCTAGCTCAGAGCCTGGTTTACGAGTTTTGCCACTGCGAGCGGGTTGAGCCCGGCTTGGTGGATTGGATCATCGGTAAGTAAATCCGCCTCTCAGATTTGAAATCTGATGGACCACCCCTACTTTCATAGTCCATATCGGAAATGTCGCATGATTCGTGACATGGGCAGGAAGGCAAAGCGCAAGGCAAAGCAGGCGATTATTGCACTACCGTTGGATGACGGGATTCAACCTACTAGGCCCGCAAGTGCGGAATTACCACAGAAGAAGCCTTGCGCATCATCGAAGCGGCCAACCGTCCAAAGTCGACAAGGGCGCTACGGCAGAGGCCCGGTTCCGTTCCACCGGACGAATAGCGCAAGGTCGCGGCGTGCCTGAATCACCAAGCGTCTTTGGGCGACATGCGCGAAACCGGGACGGTCCGGCAATTGTCGCGGGGCGGATGCATGGGTACAGACGTGCTCAGCCGGCCCCAACGCCGCTCCATCTCGCAAATCCCCCACTTGGGGGATTCTTATTGCCCGATTTCGTTCAGCTCAGACGCCTGCGACGGCGCACAGGCTCTTCATC
Organism: Mesorhizobium sp. B2-4-12; assembly: GCF_006441575.1. Lineage (NCBI taxonomy): Bacteria > Pseudomonadati > Pseudomonadota > Alphaproteobacteria > Hyphomicrobiales > Phyllobacteriaceae > Mesorhizobium > Mesorhizobium sp. B2-4-12. The sequence continues at coordinate 89,686 of NZ_VFVC01000014.1, read as the reverse complement.
CTGGATATGGCAAGGTCCGGATCGGCCAGCAATCCTGCCTGGTCGGCAAGGCGGAAAATATCGGCATAGTGGCGGATGCCGCGCGCCGACTGCATGCCGCCGACCATCGTGAAATGATCCTGGTGGCCGTTCAGCCAGGCCATGAAGACGATGCCGGCCTTGTAGTATTCGGTCGGCGCCTCGAAGATTTTTTGCGATAGCGGCACCGTCGGCGCCATCAGCGCGTCATAGCCGGCACGGTCGCCATCCGCCAGTTTCGCCAAGGCCGCGTTGGCGACCGGCGCGATGGCATCGAAAATGCCAAGCAGCGCGTGCGAGTGCCTCTTGCCGTCGCCGGCGATCAGTTCGGGATAGTTGAAGTCGTCGCCGGTGAACATCACGACGTCGTCCGGCAGCCGGTCGCGCAGTGCAACCTCCTTGCCTGCATCGAGCAACGATATCTTGATGCCTTCGACCTTGCCGGCATGGCGTTCGATGATGGCCACCACCGTATCGAGCGCGGTCTCGAAATCGTCGCAGCCCCAATAGCCCTTCAAGGCCGGGTCGAACATCTCACCCAGCCAGTGCAGAATGACCTTGCCGGAGGCCTGGCTCAGAATACGGTCATAGACGGCGGCGTAGTCGTCCGGCCCCTTCGCTACTGCCGCCAGGGCGCGGCTGGCCATCATGATCGCCTTGCCGCCCTGCCCTTCGATGAAGGCGAACTGCTCCTCATAGGCGCCGATCACGTCGTCCAGCGTCTTGGCCGACCCCGGCGCCAGATGGTCGGTACCGGCACCCGAGGCGAGATCGGCGCCGTCGACGGTGCGTGCCTCGGCGATAGAGCGGCGGATCAATTCCTGCGCGCTTGCCCAATCGAAGCCCATGCCGCGCTGCGACGTGTCCATCGCCTCGGCGATGCGGAAGCCGAGCCGCCACAAATGATGACGAAACGCCATCGTCCTGTCCCAGTCGACCACGGGCCGGGACCACGGATCGGTCACTCCAAGGGGATCGGCGACGACATGCGCGGCGGCATAGGCGACGCGCGGAAACCGCGCGCCCATCACCGGCTGCACCGGCTGGCCGACAAGCGCGTAACGGGTGCTGCGGCCACCACTCTCACCAGGCAAGGCAATATCCATCGATTTCTCCCTTTATTGCGCCTATAAATGGAACGTTCCAATAAATCAAGAACCTTTAGGAATTTCCAGGCGACTTCCCTAAAATGCTGCGTCGCAGCACGCAATGCCTTCCGGCGCACGTCCTGCAGCATCGAATTACCGATTTTTCGCGCCTGGAAGAATTCCCGATTGACTCTCGGCTGGAGCAATGATTAGAACGTTCCAATAAACTTGACCTGAACCGGAGGAGACATCTGAATGGCCAGCCGGGCCAAGGTGACGATCTTCGACATCGCCCGCGAGGCGGGCGTGTCCAAATCGACGGTGTCGCTCGTGCTCCAGGGCAGCGGGCTGATCCGGCCTGAGACCGCGGTCAAGGTTCGCAAGGCGATCGAGGATGTCGGCTATGTCTACAACCGAGGCGCCGCCAATCTACGCAAGGCCCATTCCAATGTCATCGGCATGGTCATTAACGACCTCACCAATCCGTTCTTCGCCGAACTGGCGGTCGGCATGGAGCGCGTCTTCCAGTCGGCCGGCATCGTGCCCTTCATCGCCAACACCGCGGAGAATCCGGTGCGTCAGGAAGAGGTGCTCAAGTCGCTGATGGAACAAGGCGTCGCCGGCCTCATCGTGTCGCCGGCGCGCGGCACCACGCCGGGCGCGTTCCGGCGGCTGGAGACGGCGGGCGTGCCGATCGTCTTCGCCATGCGCCGCTTGCCAGAAAGCCGTATCCCGGTGATCGCTCCGGACAATCATCGCGGCGCCTACCTGGCCACGGCCCATCTTATCGGCAAGGGGCATCGCCGGCTGGTCTTCTTCGGCGGCTCGCCCGACCTGGTGGTCTACCATGAGCGCCTGGGCGGCTTTCGCGAGGCCTGCGAGACGCTTGGCATAGGCGCCCGTGATATCCTTGTCATCGAGGGCGAGACGAGCCGTCGTGGCGGTATTGCCTGCCTGGAGACTGCCCTTGCGATGGCTGAATCGCCGACCGCCGCACTCTGCTTCAATGATGCTGTCGCCTTTGGTGCCCTGCTGGCGCTGCGCAAGCGCGGCCTTGAACCCGGCGCGGATTTCGCCGTCGTCGGCTTCGACGACGTGGCCGAGGCAGAACATTATATGCCGGCGCTGACCAGCGTCGCGGTGGACTCAGCCGGTCTCGGCGAACGCGCCGCCCATGTCATGATCAAGATGATCCAGTCGCGCACCACCCGTGCGGAGGATCATATAGGCGCGGTCAATCTCGTGGTCAGGGAAAGCTGCGGCCCGGATCGTCGCACGCGAAACAGGCCGGCAGGGACAGGAGTGACCGTATGAGCGTCAAATGGGGACTGATCGGCGCCAGCACGATCGCCAGGCAATTCATGATCAATGCCATTCGCGCGCAAGCCGATGGCGAGATCGTCGCGGTGATGAGTTCCAACCCGGAACGCGCCACGTCCTATGCCGGGGAAAATGACATTCCAGCCGCCATGTCGAGCCTCGATGCCCTGCTCGGATCCGGCATCGACGCGGTCTATATCTCGACCACCAACGAACTGCATCTCGAGCAGGCCCTCGCCGCCATCCAGGCGGGAAAGCATGTGCTGTGCGAAAAGCCGATGGCGCTGACCAGCGCCGACGCGCGCAACATGGTCGCTGCGGCCAAGGCAGCGGGTGTCGTGCTCGCCACCAACCATCATCTGCGCAACGCAGGGGCCCATCGCGCCATGCGTGAGGCGATCGCCGCCGGCCGCATCGGCAAGCCCATCGCCGCGCGGGTCTTCCATTCCGTCTATCTGCCGGAGACCCTGCAGGGCTGGCGCATCACCAAACCCGAGGCCGGCGGTGGGGTGGTGCTCGACATCACCGTGCATGATGCCGACACGCTGCGCTTCGTGCTTGGCGACGATCCGGCCGAGGTCTCGGCCTTCACCCAGTCGGCCGGCATGGCCGGCGGCGGATTGGAAGACGGCGCCATGTGCATCTGGCGCTTCAGCTCGGGCCTTATCGCCCAGTCGCATGAAGGCTTCACCACCAGGTTCGCCGGCACCGGCTTTGAGGTACACGGCTCGCAAGGTTCGCTGATCGCCAGCAATGTGATGACCCAGAAGCCGGACGGCTCGGTGCTGCTGCGCACCGCCAAGGGGGAGGAGCAACTGAGCTTCGACCGCGAGGATCTCTACGTCAGGTCTGTGCGTCAGTTCCATGCCGCGATCCGCGGCAAGGGCCAGCCTGCCGCCACCGGAGAGGACGGCGTCTGGTCGCTGGCATCAGCCGAGGCGGCACTTCAATCGGCCAGCTCCGGAAAGGCCGTCAAGATCGACCCCAAACTCGGGAGCATGAATTGAGCAAGGTCGTTTCAGCGGCGCAGGCAGCCAGCCTGATCAAGGACGGCATGGTCGTCTCGGTGTCCTCGTCGAGCGGTCTCGGCTGCCCGGACGCCGTGCTCGCCGCGATCGGTGAGCGCTTCGACGCCGAGGGTCATCCGAAGGAGATCACCACGCTGCATCCGATCGCCGCCGGCGACATGTATGGCATCAAGGGCATCGATCATCTGGCCAAGCCGGGCCTGTTGAAGCGCACGCTGTGCGGCTCCTATCCGTCCGGCCCCTCCTCCGCCGAGCCGCCGCGGATCTGGAAGATGATCGGCGACAATTCGGTCGCCGCCTACAACGTGCCGTCCGGCATCCTGTTCGACATGCACCGCGAAGCCGCCGCCAAGCGGCCGGGCGTGCTGACCAAGGTTGGCCTCGACACCTTCGCCGACCCGCGCCACCAGGGCTGCGCCATGAACGCGGCGGCAAACGAGCCGATTGTTTCGGTACAGCAGTTCGACGGCGAGGAATGGCTCTATTTCCGTTCGATCGTGCCCAACATTTCGATCATTCGCGCCACCACGGCGGACGAGCGCGGCAACCTCACCTACGAGCATGAGGGCGCCTATCTCGGCGGGCTCGAACAGGCGCTCGCCGCCCGCAACAATGGCGGCATCGTCATCGCGCAGGTCAAGCGCGTCGTCGAGAACGGCACGCTGAAGCCGCACGACGTCCGCGTGCCGGGCGTGCTGGTCGACCACATCGTCGTGGCGCCGGACCAGTTGCAGACCACGCTGACGCCTTACGATCCGGCGATCTCCGGCGAGATCTTCCGGCCGCTGTCCACCTTCCGCAATGCCGAGATGAACGTCCAGAAGGTGATCGCGCGCCGCGTCGCCATGGAGTTGCGCGACGGCATGGCCGTCAACATCGGCTTTGGCATCTCCGCCAACGTGCCGCGCATCCTTCTGGAAGAAGGCCAGCACGGCAAGGTCACCTGGGTGATCGAACAGGGCGCGGTCGGCGGCGTGCCGCTGCTCGATTTCAAGTTCGGCTGCGCCTCCAACGCCGAGGCGATCATGCCCTCGCCGCACCAGTTCATCTATTTCCAGGCCGGCGGTTTCGACGCCTCGCTGCTCTCCTTCCTGCAGATCGACCGCCACGGCTCGGTCAACGTATCGAAGCTGTCGGCTCGGCCGCATGTCACCGCCGGCGCCGGTGGTTTTGTCGACATCACGTCGCGGGCGAAGAAGATCGTCTTCTCCGGCTTCTTCAATGCCGGCGCCAAACTCTCATTGGCCGAGGGCGGCATCCGCATCGACCAGGAGGGCAAGGTCAAGAAAATCGTCAGCGAGGTCGAGCATATCTCCTTCTCGGGCAAGCGGGCGGTCGCTCAAGGGCAGGACATCACCTATGTTACCGAGCGCTGCGTGATGAAGCTGACGCCGGACGGCTTGATGGTGACGGAACTGGCGCCGGGCATCGACCTAGAGCGCGACGTGCTGGCGCAGGCCGAAATTCCGCTCGGTGTCGCCAACGACCTCAAGGTGACGCCATCCGCGCTCTATCACGACCAGCCGATCGGCCTGTCGCTTAACGGCGGCGCCTCGCTCGGAGGCGCGCATGGCTGAACGCCTCGTCACCTTCGAGCCGGAAGGCGCCATCGGCATCGTCACCTTGCGCCGGCCTGAAAAATTCAACGCGCTTGATATTCCGATGCTGCGGGCGCTGGAAACCGCGTTTGATGAGGCGGAGATCGCCGAAGGCGTGCGCGTGGTGCTCATCCGCGGCGAAGGCAAGGGCTTTTGCGCCGGCGGCGATATCGAGGCCTGGGGCGCCATGGGCGCCGCCGATTTCCAGGTGCAATGGGTCCGCTACGGACATCGTGTGTTCGACCGGCTGGCGCGGCTCAGGCAACCGACCATCGCCGTGCTGTCCGGCCACGCGCTGGGCGGCGGGCTGGAACTGGCTGTCGCTTGCGATTTCCGCGTCGCCGAGACGCATGTGAAACTGGGCTTCCCAGAAACCTCGATCGGTGTCGTGCCCGGCTGGTCCGGCACGCAACGCGCCGTGCGCCGCTTCGGCGCACAGACGGTGCGTCGCATGGCCCTTGGTGGCGAGATCGTTCTTGCGCCCGAAGCGCTCGCCCTTGGCGTCGTCGACAGGATGGTCGAAACCGGCAAGGCGCTCGCGGAGGCCAAAGCCTGGGCCGGAAAGATCGCCGAGCGCGGCCCCTTGGCGACGGAAGCGGCCAAGCTGATGATCGCGGTCGCCGAAGGCGAGGAAAGTGCTGCCGCCGTCGAAGCACTGGCCAGCGGCTTCATCGCGCTCACCGGCGACCTCAAGGCTGGTGTCGGTGCTTTCAAGACCAAGCAGAAGCCGGCATTTTCAAGATCATAGAGAAAAGTGAAGCTGATGAACGCCCCCCTCAACATCGCCATGCCCGCCGAGGCGTCCGCAGCGCCAAGAACCTATCGGCTGCTGATCGATGGCAAACATGTCGATGCCCGTGATGGCCGCATGCTGGAACGCAAGAGCCCTGGCCACGGCTTCACCGTCTCGCGCTATGCGCAAGCCGGCGCGGCCGAAGTGGAAGCAGCGATGCAGGCCGCGCACCAGGCGTTCGAGACCGGTCCCTGGCCGCGCATGAAGGCAGCCGAACGCGCCGCGATCCTGCTCAAGGCGGCAGACCTGATCGAGGCGCGGCTGGAAGACATCGCCCGGCTCGATGCCCTGGAATCCGGCAAGCCGGTCGCCCAGGCGCGCGGCGAGATCGGCGGCGCAGTCGACATCTGGCGCTATGCCGCCTCGCTTGCCCGCACGCTGCATGGCGAATCCTATGCCAATCTCGGCGACGCCATGCTGGGCGTTGTGGTGCGTGAACCGATCGGCGTCGTCTCGATCATCACCCCATGGAATTTCCCGTTCCTGATCGTCAGCCAGAAACTTCCTTTCGCGCTGGCCGCCGGTTGCACCGCCGTGGTCAAGCCGAGCGAAATGACATCGGCCTCCACCTTCGTCCTCGGCGATATCCTGCTGGAAGCCGGCCTGCCCGCCGGCGTCGTCAACATCCTCGCCGGTCTGGGCGCCGATGTCGGCGCGCCGATGGTTAGCCACCCCCTCGTCGAGATGGTGTCGTTCACCGGCTCGACCCGCGTTGGCAAGATGACCATGGCTTCCGCCGCGCAGTCGCTGAAGAAGGTCTCGATGGAACTCGGCGGCAAGAACGGCCAGATCGTCTTCCCCGACGCCGATCTCGAAGCCGCGGCTGACGCGGCGGTGTTCGGCGGCTTCTTCAATGCCGGCGAATGCTGCAATGCCGGCAGCCGGCTGATCGTGCATGAGGCGATCGCCGACGATTTTCTTGCCGCCGTGAAGGCCCTTGCGTCCAGGGTGACCGTCGGCGACCCGCTCGATGACCGGACCAAGGTCGGCGCGATGATCTCGTCCGACCATCTGGCCAAGGTTACGGATTACGTTACGGCAGCGGCAAGCGTGGGCAGCACTGTCTATAGCGGCGGCCAGCAACTGGCTTCGAATGCCGGTCAATATCTCGATCCCACCATCATCCGCGGCGTCACCGAGGACATGGCCATCGCACGCGAGGAAGTCTTCGGCCCCGTGCTCTCGGTGCTGACTTTTGAAACGATTGAAAAGGCGTTGCACATCGCCAACAACACGCCCTATGGTCTGTCGGCAGGCGTGTGGAGCGCCAACATCGACACATGCATGTCGGTGGCGCGTGGGGTGCGTTCGGGAACCGTTTGGGTGAACACATTCATGGAAGGTTATCCCGAGCTGCCTTTTGGAGGCTATAAACAGTCCGGCCTTGGACGCGAACTCGGCAAACGCGCCGTCGAGGACTATACCGAGGAAAAGACAATCCAGTTTCATCGCGGCCAGCGCACCGGATGGTGGGTCGGCTGAGTTTGGAAGAACCCGGCGGGTTTCCGTCGGTCCTATGACTGCAACAAGGGAGGAAGTACATGTTGCGCAAACTGCTTATCGGAACGGCTCTTGCGACGAGCTTTGCGTTTTCGGCGCATGCCGCGGACGTCAAGGAAGTGCAGATGCTGCATTGGTGGACGTCGGGCGGCGAAGCGGCTGCTCTGAACGTGCTCAAGCAGGACCTGGCCAAGGAAGGCTATGCCTGGAAGGACGTGCCGGTGGCCGGCGGCGGCGGCGACGCCGCAATGACCGCGCTGAAGGCGATGGTCGCGGCCGGCAATTACCCGACCGCTTCGCAGATGCTCGGCTACACCGTGCTCGACTATGCCGCAGCCGGCGTCATGGGCGACCTGACCGAGACGGCCAAGAAGGAAGGCTGGGACAAATCAGTTCCGGCGGCGCTGCAGAAATTCTCGGTCTATGAAGGCAAGTGGGTCGCGGCTCCGGTCAACGTCCACTCGGTCAACTGGCTGTGGATCAACAAGGCGGTGATGGACAAGATCGGCGGCACCGAGCCGAAGACCTTCGACGACTTCGTCGCCCTGCTCGACAAGGCCAAGGCTGCCGGTGTCATCCCGCTCGCGCTGGGCGGCCAGAACTGGCAGGAAGCAACCATGTTCGACTCGGTCGTGCTCTCGACCGGCGGACCTGACTTCTACAAGAAGGCCTTCAACGACCTCGACGACGCTTCGCTCAAGTCCGACACGATGAAGAAGTCGTTCGACAACCTCGCCAAACTGGTCACCTATGTCGACCCGAACTTCTCGGGCCGCGATTGGAACCTTGCCACCGCCATGGTCATCAAGGGCGATGCCCTTGTGCAGGTCATGGGTGACTGGGCCAAGGGTGAGTTCCACGCCGCCAAGAAGACCCCGGGCACCGACTTCCTGTGCTATCGCTTCCCGGGCACCGACGGCTCGGTGATCTACAACTCCGACATGTTCGGCATGTTCAATGTTCCGGAAGACCGCAAGGCCGCCCAGGTCGCATTGGCCACCGCCACCCTGTCGAAGAGCTTCCAGTCGGCCTTCAATGTGGTGAAGGGTTCGGTTCCCGCACGCACCGACGTGCCGGACACCGACTTCGACGCCTGCGGCAAGAAGGGCATCGCCGACCTGAAGAAGGCCAATGAAGGCGGCACGCTGTTCGGCTCGCTGGCCCAGGGCTATGGCGCGCCTCCAGCCGTCGCCAATGCCTACAAGGATGTCGTCTCGAAATTCGTCCACGGCCAGATCAAGACCTCGGACGAGGCCGTGACCGAGTTGGTCAAGGCGATCGACGACGCCAAGTAAGCGTTACGCGCCAAAACACCTTCCCCGCTTCGGTGGGGAAGGTTCCCCGGCCGAACGCTGACGGGAGGAACCTCATGAGCACAGTTGCGACAAGCCAGATCAAGCTGACGCCGGAGCATGCCCGACCGCGTGCCTCAGTGCGCTCGCGCCTGCAGGATGCCTTGCCGAAGATCGTGCTGGCGCCGAGCTTCGCCATCACTGTCATCTTTGTCTACGGCTTCATCCTGTGGACGATCTATCTGTCCTTCACCAATTCCAAGACCTTCCCGTCCTACGCCATAACAGGGCCTCGCGCCTATCAGCGGCTGTGGGGCTGGACCTTCGACACCGACCCGCCATCAAGCTGGTACACCTCGATCACCAACATGGGCATATTCGGCTTTCTCTATATCCTGATCTGCCTGGCGCTCGGCCTGTTCCTGGCCATCCTGCTCGACCAGAAGATCCGTGGCGAAGGCGTGTTGCGCCCGATCTACCTCTATCCGATGGCGCTGTCCTTCATCGTCACCGGCGTCGCCTGGAAATGGTTCCTCGATCCGGGCCTCGGCCTTGAGCAGACCTTGCATCAATGGGGCTGGACGAGCTTCCATTTCGACTGGATCAAGAACAAGGATTTCGTCATCTACACCGTGGTCATCGCCGGCGTCTGGCAGGCCTCGGGCTTCATCATGGCGATGTTCCTGGCCGGCCTGCGCGGCATCGACGGCGAGATCATGAAGGCGGCGCAGATCGATGGCGCCACAACCTTCCAGCTCTACCGCCGCATCGTGATTCCGCTGCTGCGGCCGATCTTCCTGTCGGCGTTCATCGTGCTCGCCCACCTCGCCATCAAGTCCTACGATCTTGTGGTGGCGCTGACCAGCGGTGGCCCCGGCGGCTCGGCGTGGCTGCCGTCCAACTTCATGTATGAGTACACCTTCAAGCGCAACGAGATGGCGGTCGGCTCGGCCAGTGCGGTGATCATGCTGATGACCATCGTCGCCATCATCGTGCCCTATCTCTATTCGGAACTCAGGGAGAAGTCGCGATGAGCACCGTGGCCACCCCCGCCCGCCTGCCGTCCAGCGGGGTCAACGTCAAGATCGTCAACCGCGTCGTCATCTACGGGCTTCTGGCGCTGTTCGCGCTGTTCTACCTGATGCCGCTGTTCGTCATGCTGGTCACCTCGTTCAAGACCATGGACGAGATCCAGAACGGCAACATGCTTTCGCTGCCCAAGGCGCCGACCTTCGATCCCTGGCTGAAGGCTTGGGGCGAGACTTGCGTCGGCCTCACCTGCGCCGGCATCAAGGGCTATTTCTGGAACTCCATCAAGATGGTGGTCCCCGCGGTCATCATCTCGACCTTGCTCGGCGCCTTGAATGGCTACGTGCTGACCAAATGGCGCTTCCGCGGTCACACGCTGGTGTTCGGGCTGATGCTGTTTGCCTGCTTCATCCCGTTCCAGTCGGTGCTGCTGCCGATGGCGACGATCCTCGGCAGCGTCGGCCGTTTCGGCGCGTCGCTGCAGAACTCGGTCGGAACCAGTTTCGGCCTCGGCAATTCGACGGTCAACCTCGTCTTCGTCCACGTCGTCTACGGCATCGGCTTCACCACGCTGTTCTTCCGCAACTATTATGAGGCCTTCCCGACCGAACTGGTGAGAGCCGCCCAGGTCGACGGCGCATCGTTCTTCCAGATATTCCGGCGCATCATGCTGCCCAACTCGATGCCGATCTTCGTCGTCACCGTGATCTACCAGTTCACCAACATCTGGAACGACTTTCTGTTCGCTTCCGCTTATGCCGGCACGGGTGACTCCATGCCGATGACGGTGGCGCTCAACAATGTCGTCAACACCTCGACCGGCGTCGTCGAATACAACGTCAACATGGCGGCCGCGATGATCGCGGCCCTCCCCACCCTTCTCGTCTATGTGCTCGCCGGCCGCTATTTCGTGCGTGGCCTGATGGCGGGCGCGGTCAAAGGATAATCCAATGGCTTTTCTTGAAATTGATGGTCTGAGGAAGCGTTTCGGCCAGGTCGAGATCCTGAAAGGGATCAATCTGGAACTGGAAAAAGGCGGCTTCCTGGTGCTGGTCGGCCCGTCCGGCTGCGGCAAGTCCACGCTGCTCAACACCATTGCCGGACTCGAGACGATCACCTCGGGCGAGATCCGCGTCGACGGTCGGGCAATCAACGATCTGCATCCCTCCAAGCGCGATATCGCCATGGTCTTCCAGAGCTATGCGCTGTATCCGAATATGACGGTGGCCGGGAACATCTCCTTCGGCATGGAAATGCGCGGCGTGCCGGCGGACGAACGCCAGAAGGCGATCGACAAGGTGGCCAAGGTGCTGCAGATCGGCCATCTCCTGAAGCGCAAGCCAAGCCAGCTTTCGGGCGGCCAGCGCCAGCGCGTTGCCATGGGCCGGGCGCTGGTGCGCGACCCCAAACTGTTCCTGTTCGACGAGCCGCTGTCCAATCTCGACGCCAAGCTGCGCGTCGACATGCGCATCGAGATCAAGCGCCTTCACGCCACCACCGGCACCACCATCGTCTACGTCACCCATGACCAGATCGAGGCGATGACACTGGCGACCAAGATTGCCGTGATGCGCGACGGCGAGGTGCAGCAATTCGGCACGCCGGCCGAAATCTATAACAACCCCGCCAACGTCTTCGTCGCCGACTTCATGGGCTCGCCGGCGATGAACCTGATCCCGGCGACCATTGGCGACAATGGCAGCGGGCTGGCTGTCATGCTCGACCGCGAAGCGCGGCAGCCGATTGCTCTGCCGATGGCCAATGCGCCGGTCGGGCTGGCGGCCTTCAAGGGCAAGCCTGTCATCTTTGGTGTCCGCCCCGAGGCGCTCACCGATCCGGAAGGTGCCGAGCGCAACGCTTCACAGATTGCCACCGCCGATTGCCATATCGAGGTGGTGGAGCCGGCCGGCTCCGATACCTTCGCCGTCACCAACCTCGGCGGCAAGGGCGTCGTGGCGCGGCTGCGGGCCGACGCCAACATCCAGCCGGGCACCAGCACGCCGCTCGCCTTCAACCTTACCAAGGCAGTGTTCTTCGATCCGGCGACCGAGAACCGCATCCGCTGACACCATGACAAATCCGGACATCGTCATCATCGGCTCCGGCATCGGCGGTGCCACGATCGCCTCCGGCCTGGCCGGCAGCGGCGCCTCGATCCTGATTCTGGAGCGCGGCGAGCCGCTGCCGGCAACGCCGCATGCACGCGACACGCGCGCCATCTTCCTCGACGGCCATTACCGGCCAAAGGAGATGTGGCGCGAGGCCGGCGGCGCCGCTTTCAACCCCGGCAACTACTACTATGTCGGCGGCAATTCGAAATTCTTCGGCGCGGTGCTGATCCGCTACCGCAAGGAAGACTTTTCCGCCATGGAGCACTTCGGCGGCGTCTCGCCGGCATGGCCGTTCTCCTATGACGAATTCGAGCCCTGGTATTCCAAGGCCGAGCAATTGTTTCGCGTGCGCGGCACGCTCGGCGAGGACCCGACCGAACCCTTCCACTCGATCCCCTATGCCTTCAAGCCGGTGCCCGACGAGGCGCCGATCGCGCGCGCCCGCGCCGAACTCAAGAGCCTCGGCCTGCACCCGGCGTCGCTGCCGCTCGGCGTCGATATCGAGACATGGCTGAAGGAGGGCAGGACCGGCTGGGACGCTTTCCCGAACACCGGCCAGGGCAAGATGGACGCCCAGACGGCACCACTGGCCGCCGCACTCGAGGACAGCAACATCCGGCTTGAGACCGGTGCCTACGTCGAATATCTCGAAACAGCCCCTGACGGCAAAACCATATCGGCCGTTCACTACCAGCAGAATGGCGAGGCAAGGAAGGTCACGCCGAAGCTGGTCATCCTCTCCGCCGGCGCGGTCAACTCCGCGGTCATCCTGCTGCGCTCGCCCTCGCCCAATAACGGCAATGGGAGCGGGAAGGGCCTCGCCAACAGTTCGGACCAGGTCGGCCGCAATTTCATGAACCACAATTCCAGCGCCATGCTGGCGATCGACCCGCGCCGCCGCAACGATGCCGTCTACCAGAAGACGTTGATGCTCAACGACTACTACCTGTCCGACGGCAAGGGCGGCAAACCGCTCGGCAATGTGCAACTGCTCGGCAAGATCGACGGCAACATGCTGAGAGCCAACGTCAAGCTCGCGCCGAAATTCGCGCTCGATTTCATGGCCGGCCACGCCGTCGACTGGTACCTGATGTGCGAGGACCTGCCCGATCCGGAAAGCCGCATCATGGTCGACGGCAAGGATATCGTCATGAAGTGGCGGCGTTCCAACATGCAGTCTCTCGACGGCCTGACCAAAGTGATGCGCGAAAACTTCCGCGCCTGCGGTTATCCGATCGTGCTGTCGCGCCCCTTCGACAAGCGCACCCCCTCGCATCAGTGCGGCACGGTGAAGATGGGTGACAACCCGGCGACCTCGCCGCTCGATCCGTTCTGCCGGTCGTTCGATCATCGCAACCTGTTCGTCGTCGATGGCAGTTTCTTGCCGAACTCGGCGGCGGTGAACCCGGCGCTGTCGATCGCGGCGCAGGCGCTGCGGGTGGCGGAGCATATTCGCACGAGCGAGCAATGACAGGTTTGCGCCGCCCCTCATCCGCCTGCCGGCACCTTCTCCCCGTAAGGAACGGGGAGAAGGGACTTGGCCGCAACCCCGGCGCTCTTTCTGCAGCGATTGCCATTGGCGAAAGCGGCGGCGACGGCCTCCTTCTCCCCGTCGCTATACGGGGAGGTGAGGAGTGGTCCGCGCAGCGGACGAAAAAGCCAATTGCTTGGCTTTTCGAAAGACGAACGCCCGGCAGGGCGATGAGGGGCAGCACCAACCTTCTTAGTATAAGGCTCACATGACCCGCCCGGCCGCCATAGTCACCGGCGGTGCGCGTGGCATTGGCCTCGCGTGCGCCGAGGCGCTTGCGGACGCAGGCTTCGACATTCTCGTTGCGGATTTGGCCGACAGCCCGGCTGACGGACTTTCGGAAAATATCACCGCACGCGGGGCGAAATTCGCCTATGTCAGCTGTGACATAGCCAACCTTTCCGCCCATACGGCGTTGGTCGATGCCGCGTTGCAGAGCTTCGGCCGCATCGATTGCCTGGTCAACAATGCCGGCGTCGGTGCCGTCGTGCGCGGCGATCTTCTCGAGCTGAAGCCGGAGAATTTCGACCGCGCACTGGGCATCAATCTGCGCGGCACCGTGTTTCTGAGCCAGGCCGTGGCCAAGGCGATGCTGGCCACACCGGGCCACCTCCCAAAATCGATCATCACCATCACCTCGGTCAGCGCCGACATGGCCTCGCCGGAGCGCGCCGACTACTGCATCTCGAAGGCCGGCCTTTCCATGTGGGTGAAAAACCTGGCGCTCAGGCTTGCCCCGGAAAATATCGGCGTGTTCGAGGTCCGGCCGGGCATCATCCGCACCGATATGACGGCAGGTGTGACCGCCAAATACGACGCCTTGATCGACGGCGGGCTGGTGCCGTCAAGGCGTTGGGGCGAGGCCTCCGACATCGGCGCCGTGGTGGCGACGCTAGCCGCCGGCACGCTCGGCTTTTCGACCGGCTCGATCATCAATGTCGACGGCGCGCTCTCCGTTCCGCGGCTGTAAGTGGATAGTGTCATGACCGACTACATCATCGTGGGCGCCGGCCCGGCCGGCTGCGTTCTGGCCAACCGGTTGAGCGAGGATCCCTCCAATTCGGTGCTGCTGCTCGAGGCCGGCGGCAAGGACTGGCATCCCTATATCCATATGCCGGCTGGCTTTGCCAAGATGACCAAGGGCATCGCCTCCTGGGGCTGGTCGACCGTGCCGCAGAGGCACATGAACGGCCGTGTGTTCTGGTACACGCAGGCCAAGGTGGTCGGCGGCGGCTCCTCCATCAATGCCCAGATCTACACGCGCGGCAACGCCCGCGACTACGACGCCTGGGAGAAGGAAGATGGCCTTGCCGGCTGGGCCTATCGAGACGTGCTGCCCTATTTCAAGCGCGCCGAGAACAACCAGCGCTACGCCAACGATTTCCACGGCGACCAAGGCCCGCTCGGCGTGTCGAACCCGATTTCGCCGCTGCCGATCTGCGAGGCCTATTTCCGCGCCGGCCAGCAGATGGGCATTCCCTTCAACCCGGACTTCAACGGCGCTGCCCAAGAAGGCGTCGGTTACTACCAGCTGACCCAGAAGGACGCCCGGCGCTCCTCGGCCTCCGTCGCCTATCTCAAGCCAATCCGCAACCGCAAGAATCTGACCGTAAAGACCGATGTGCTCGTCACCCGCATCGTCGTCGAGAAACATCGCGCCGTCGGCGTCGAGATCGTCGACAGACCGGGTGGCCAGAAGACAATCCTGCGCGCCGACCGCGAGGTCATCGTCTCGTCCGGCGCTATCGGCTCGCCGAAGCTCCTGATGCAATCCGGCATCGGACCGGCCGACCACCTCAAATCGGTCGGCGTCACGCCGGTGCATGACCTGCCCGGCGTCGGCTCCAACATGCAGGACCATCTCGACCTGTTCGTCATCGCCGAATGCACCGGCGACCACACCTACGACAACTACGCCAAGCTGCACCGCACGGCATGGGCCGGCCTTCAATATCTGCTCTTGAAGAAGGGGCCGGTGGCCTCAAGCCTCTTCGAGACCGGCGGCTTCTGGTACGCCGACCCGACCGCCGCCTCGCCCGACATCCAGTTCCATCTGGGCTTGGGATCCGGCATCGAGGCCGGCGTCGAAAAACTGAATAACCCCGGCGTCACCTTGAACTCGGCCTTCCTGCGGCCGCGCTCGCGCGGCACGGTGCGGCTGAAGAGCGACGACCCGGCCGACCATCCGCTGATCGACCCGAACTACTGGTCCGATCCCTACGACCGCGCCATGTCGCTCAAGGGGCTGAGGCTGGCGCGCGAGATCATGCGGCAGAAGGCACTTCAGCACTACGTGCTGCGCGAAGTGCTGCCCGGTCCATCGCTCGCCAGCGACGACGAGCTTATCGACTATGCCTGCCGCAGCTCCAAGACCGACCATCACCCGGTCGGCACCTGCCGCATGGGCCATGACGAGATGGCCGTGGTGACGCCGGACCTGTGTCTGCGCGGCATCGAAGGCCTGCGGGTCTGCGACGCTTCGGTGATGCCGCGTGTGCCCTCCTCCAACACCAATGCGCCGACCATCATGGTCGGCGAAAAGGGCGCCGATCTGGTCCTTGGCCGCGAGCCGCTGCCGCCAGCTGTATTCTCCGGAAATCGCGCTGCTTGAAGGAAAGAGAAAATGATCAGGCACTGTGTCTTCGCCAGATTTCGCGACGATGTCCCCGACGGTGAACGCAGGGGAATCCATGCCGACCTGGAGGCACTGCGCCAGGTGATCGACGGCATGGACACGGTGCACTTCAGCGCCAATGTCAGCCCGGAGCCTTTCGCGCGCGGCTTCACCCATGGCTTCACCATCGATTTTCGCGACGCCTCCGCGCGTGACGCCTATCTGGTGCATGAAGCGCATCAGCGCGCCGGCGCCCGGCTGGTGGCTGCCCTTGAGGGCAGCACCGACGGATTGATGGTCTTCGACCTCGATCTTACGAAAAAGTGACCGCCGGCTCTTCGAAAGCCGGCCGATCGCTGTTCTCTTTTTCTTACTAGGCGACATATCGTTCCTTTGGGGGAACCAAAGGAGGACGCCTTGAATCTCAATGCCGAGCAGAAGAAAACCGTCCTGGCTTCATTCCTGGGCTGGACGTTGGATGCTTTTGATTTCTTCCTTTTGACATTCCTGCTCACCGATATTGCAAGTGAATTCCACACAGACGTCCCGGCGGTCTCAAAGGCACTGTTCCTGACTTTAGCGACGCGCTTCATCGGCGCGTTCTTCTTCGGCATGCTCGCCGACAAATACGGGCGCAAGCCCATCCTCATGCTCAACATCGTCAGCTACTCGGTGATCGGCGCGCTGGCCGCCTTCTCGCCCAATCTCGGCATCTTCCTGGCCCTGCGCGCTCTGTTCGGCATCGCCATGGGCGGTGAATGGGGGCTCGGCAGTTCGCTTGCCATGGAGTCCATCCCACCCAGCGCGCGCGGCATGGTCTCGGGCATCCTGCAATGCGGCTATCCGGCAGGCTACCTTCTGGCGGCGGTAGTCTATGGCCTGCTCTATCAGCAGACGATCGGTGGCTACACGATCGGCTGGCGTGCCATGTTCCTGCTCTCCTTTGCCCCGGCGCTGATTGTCCTGTTCATCCGCTCGCATGTGCCGGAATCGCCGGCCTTCGTCGAGGCGCAGAAGACCGTAAGGCCCGGCATGCTGGAAACGCTGCAGAAGCATTGGGGCGTCGCGCTCTATGCCGTCGTGCTGATGATGTTCTTCAACTTCTTCAGCCATGGCACACAGGATCTCTACCCGACCTTTCTGAAGAAGCAGCATGGCTTCGATCCGCACACGGTGAGTTGGATCACCATCGTCGCCAATATCGGCGCCATCGTTGGCGGCCTGGCTTTTGGCGCGCTGTCCGAGAGGATCGGCCGCGTCAACGCCATCACCCTGGCCTGCCTGATCGCCCTGCCGGCGATTCCACTATGGGCCTATAGCTCCACGCCGTTCATGCTCGCCATGGGCGCCTTCGTCATGCAGATCGCAGTCCAGGGCGCCTGGGGCGTCATCCCGGTGCACCTCAATGAACTTTCGCCGGGCGCCGTACGCGCCACCTTGCCCGGCTTCATCTATCAGGCCGGCAATCTCGCGGCGTCCTATGGCGGTCCGTATCAGGCGGGAATCGCGGAGGCACCGGGGAGCAGCTATGGCTACGCGCTGGCGCTTTTTGCCGGCGTGGTCGCCGTCTGCATCATCGTCGTCATCCGCTTCAGTCCGGAACGGCGCGGCCAGGTGATGACCGTGCTAGGTTGAGTGAGGCTTAACCCAGCCGGAGTGCGATGACCCCGGCAACAATGCTGAGCGCGGCCGCCCCGCGCCAGCCCGTCATCTTCTCGCCGAGCGCGTAGACCGAGATCAGCATGGCGAACAGGATCGAGGTCTCGCGCAGCGACGCGACCGAGGCGATCGGCGCCTTGGTCATGGCCCACATCACGATCCAGTAGGCCACACCGCTGAGCACGCCGGTGAACAGCCCGGTCTTCCAGTCGCGCGCCAGAACGGGAAGCGCCTTGGGCCCGCGGAAGACGAGGCACAGCACCAGGGCTCCCAGCGCATCGCAGATGAACAGCCAGGCGGCGTAGCTTTGCGCGGTTGCCGCCAGCCGTGCGCCGCTGCCGTCGGACAGCGTGTAGCTGGCGATGAACAGCGAAGTGCCGAATGCAAAGCCGACCGCGCGCAAATTGAGCTTTTCCAGATGCGCGCCGCCGCGAAACGACATCACAAGCGTACCGGCCGACAAGAGCAGGATGCCGACAATGGCGAGCGGTGCCGGCACTTCGGCAACGACGAACATGCCGCCGATCGCGGCCAGCAAAGGTGCCGTGCCGCGCGCCAGCGGGTAGGTCTGGGCGAAATCCCCGGCCTGGTAGGCGCCGATCAGGAAGGTGCGGTAGCCCATGTGGAAGATCACCGACGCGATGATGTATGGCCAGACGTCCGCCTTTGGCACCTCGACGAAGGGCAACACCACGAGCGCGGCCGCACCCATGCCGAGCGTCATCAGCGTGATCGACAGAAAGCGATCAAGATGGACCTTGACCAGCGCATTCCAGATGGCGTGCATGGCAGCCGCGGCAAGCACCGCGAAGAAGACGAAAAACGTCATTTCAGGCTTGTCGACCTCCCAAGCCAAGCGGCGTTTCGAGATCGATGTCGACGCGGACGGGGAAATGATCGGATGCCACCTCGCCTATATCGGATTCGACCGAACGCACCCGCTCGGCGAACATGCCGCCGATGAAACAATGGTCGAGCCGGCGCTTTGCCAGCCTGCCGTCGATGATCTTCTCATGCGTGTGGAAATTAGCCGCCGCTTCGATCGCCACGGCGGCGGCATCGACGAAACCATCGAGATAGGCGGCACCCCGATGGTAGGGCGTGGCGCCGACGATGCGGCGATATTCGGCGCTGCCCGGCTCCATGTTGAAATCGCCCATCCAGATCGCCGCCGGCGGATTTTCCGGCTCGGCTTCGCCGCTGGTCCAGTTGCGCGAAGGCTCGTCATCGACGCCGCTCCACGGCCCGCCGTCGGTGGGCGCCCGGCGATGTTCGGCGAGCAGGTGGTCGATCTGCTCCAGCCGTTCTTCAGCCGCGATGTGCGCGAGATGCAAGGACAGCACGCGCACCGGGCCGGCCGGCGTACGGATCATGCATTCCAGCGCGGCATTGCGGGTGTTGAGCGGCCGCAGCGTGCGGCGCATCGGCAGCACATGCAGCCGCGACCACACGATCGGCAGCTTCGACAGCACCATGGTGCCGAACTGCCGCCGCCGGTTGACCAGGCGCCCCTCGCGCCGCTCGCTGGCATCCATGTCGAAGGCCGGCCCGTAGACCCAGTAATAGTCTGGCAGCAGGCGTGAAAGCAGTTCCGGCTGGTCGTCGAAATTGCTGCGTTGCCAGTGCCGCTCCACCTCCTGCAGGGCAATGATGTCGGCGCCGTCGACGATGCGTGCCGCGCGCGAAAGATCGTAGCGCTCGTCGCTGCCGAATCCGTACTGGATGTTGTAACTGACCAGCTTCATTGCTTATCCGGCTTATTTTCCATCATGGCAGTAGCGGTTCGGCGGATTGGTTGCAATGTGCAGGAGAATGGATGCGGCTTGTGCCAGAAGCCTCCCCGCCCGTTGTGCGATCATGCACCGATTCCGGACCGTTCCGATATCCTCCACACGCCGGAAACGGCGTGTGACACCTCTGGCGATGAACCGTCCTAATCCGTCGTCAACGGCTGGAAACGGCCAGCCGGAGACGCCGCCAGTTCCGACCAGTCGATCTCTTCTTCCAGGCGATGATAGGCTTCGTCGCCGATCGTGCCGTTGCTGCGCAATTCCTCCAGCGTGTCGCGTTGGCGGTCGATGGCGTAGAGGCGCAGCCGGTCGTATTCGGTTGCCGCCTGTGCGTCATCAGGGTTTTGCGCGATCACGCGTTGGGCCTCATACTGCTCGCGCACCACGGCCGCCGCGACCGATGTCTTGCGGCTCAACACATCTAGCGCGGCCTGCATGACGGCGACGCGAGCCTGGGCCACTTCGCGGTCTATTGTCGTGTCCCGTTCGAAGTCGAGTATCCGCAGCAGGGGCTTCAGGCTCATCCCTTGCAATACCAGCGTGCCCAGGACCACCGCGAAGGCGGCAAGCACGATCGGATCGCGGCCGGGAAAGCCGGCGGGCAGCGCAATGGCCACCACCAGCGTCACCAGCCCCCGCATGCCGCACCAGCCGACGAGCACGGAGCCGCGAAACGTCGGCGCATCGCTCCTCCGCTCTTCGCCGCCGAAGCGGGCAAACCATCGGATGATCGCAACGTAACTCGCCACCCAGAAAAGGCGTGCCACGATGACAACGGCCAGCACCGTTGCTGCAAAGAGAAAAGCTTCGCCTTGCCCATCGCCGGAGAGACGGCCGACGATCGATCGTGCCTGCAGGCCCATCAGCACGAAAGCCAGCACGTTGAGCACGAACACCGCCGACTCCCAGACCGAATAGGTGCTGACGCGGCGTCTCGCCGACATATGGCGCGGCGCCCTGCGCGCGATGGTGATGGCGTAGACGACGATGGTGATGATGGCGGACAGCCCGAGCCTGTCCGCCAGGATCCACACCCCGAACGTCCCGGCGAACTGCACCACGGTGCTGCTTGCCGCATCCTCGATCCGGGACAGCGTCAACAGCGAGAAGCGGCCAAGCAGATAACCCGCCACGAGGCTGCCGATGGTCGACAGCAGGATCGTTGGAACGGCGTTGCTCAGCGTGATCGAGCCGAGCGCCGCCGAAACCGCCAGCCGGTAGATCAGCAGCGCGGTGGCGTCGTTGAGCAGGCT
The DNA here is from genome assembly GCF_006441575.1 of Mesorhizobium sp. B2-4-12. Taxonomy (NCBI): domain Bacteria; kingdom Pseudomonadati; phylum Pseudomonadota; class Alphaproteobacteria; order Hyphomicrobiales; family Phyllobacteriaceae; genus Mesorhizobium; species Mesorhizobium sp. B2-4-12. The sequence goes on along the minus strand of NZ_VFVC01000014.1, from coordinate 69,062 downwards.
CTCGCCCTGGAGAATGGCGGTGATGCGGTGCGGCACCTTGAATTGTCCGAGAACCGCGCTTGCCGCCACCGCATCCGGCGGAGCAACGATGGCGCCGAGCGCGATCGCCGCCGCGATCGGCAGACCGGCCATCTTCCAGCCGACAAAGGCAACGACGGCGGTGGTGAAGACGACAGCGCCGAGCGCCAGCATCACCAACGACAGCCTGTAGCGCTTCAGGTCGCGCAGCGAGGTGTCATAGGCGGAATCCAGAAGCACCGGCGCGATGAACAGCGCAAGCGCCAGTTCCGGATCGATTTCGATGGTCGGTGTGCCAGGCACGAAGGCAATAGCAACCCCAGCCAGGGCCAGCAGGGACGGATAGGGGATCTCCAGCCGTCGCGACAGCGCCGTCAATGCAACGGCCGTCAAAAGCAGGACTAGCGTCAGTTCGAAAAGAGCCATGGGCTGTTACATCCGTGGGATTGCTGGCGCAGATATGCATGCAGCATGCGGTGGATTGGCCATCAAACTCAAGCCCTCCAGCAATGCGCCTGAAATCGCCGCGGATGGAGCCTTGCCCGCTGTCCAGGAGATTATCCCAGCCGGTTCATCGCATCGGCTTGACGCCGCTTGCCGGATGCCGCTTGCCGACGCCTGAGAGGGGCGGGAATAATGAATGCGTCCAACCATGTGTTGGCATCGTTGCCGCCGTAATCCCGGCTGGATTGAACAGCATCGCAAATCCGACGACGCTGCCGCCGAAATCTGGGGCTAACCCCGTTCGCTTAGGCTCATACCATCGAGCTAATGCAACACCAGCATATCGCCCGACGAGAACGAAATCTCAGCCTTCTCGCCAACGGTGGGCGGCGGCGTCGCCGAGTTGTTGAACGTGTCGAGCGACACCGTGTTGCCGCCGATACCGACGCGGACCCGGATTACCGAACCGAGGAAATGCACTTCGGAAATCTCGCCGGACAGGCTGGAATCGCGGCCGGGCTGACGGCCGAGCGAAATTGCCTCTGGCCGCAGCGCCAGCGCCAGCGTATCGCCGGACTTCGAGCCGTTGAGCTTGCCCTTCAACTCGACTTCCTGCGTGTTGACCTGCACCTTGCCTGACGCTGCATCGGTAACCTTGCCCTCGAGAACGTTGAGCGTGCCGACGAAGTTGGCGACGAACTTGGTCGCCGGCCGGTTGTAGATCTCGAACGGCGTGGCAACCTGCTCGGCCTTGCCGCCATACATGACCGCGATGCGGTCGGAGATCGACAGCGCTTCTTCCTGGTCGTGCGTGACGAAAATGGTGGTGATGCCGAGCTTCTTCTGGATCGAGCGGATTTCCTCGCGCAGCGAAACGCGCACCTTGGCGTCCAGCGCCGACAGCGGTTCGTCGAGCAGCAGCAGCTTCGGCTTCGGCGCGATCGCACGCGCCAGCGCGATACGCTGCTGCTGGCCGCCCGAGAGCTGGTAGGGATAACGGTCGGCCATCTGCGGCAGCTTGATCATGTCGAGCATCTCGGCGACGCGCTTGTCGGCGTCGGCCTTGGGCATGCCGGCAACCTTCAGTCCGAAGGCGATGTTCTGGGCCACGGTCAGGTTCGGGAACAGCGCGTAGGCCTGGAACACCATGCCGACATTGCGCTGATTGGGCTTCAGCCGGGTGATGTCCTTGCCGGCGACGACGATCTTACCGGCCGACGGCTCCTCGAAGCCGGCAACCATGCGCAGCACCGTGGTCTTGCCGCAACCGGACGGTCCGAGGAACGAGACGAATTCGCCCGGCTCGACGTCGAGGCTGAAATCCTGGACCACGGTGTTGGAACCGTAGGATTTTCGCACATGCTGGATGGACAGGAATGGCTCGGCCATGGCTTTTTCTCTCAGGTCAGTGCTTTTCGGTCAATTCGGACGGTTCGCCGATTTCGGCGCGAAGCGGGACAGGATCTGGATGAGCGACATGCAGCCCCAGGTGATGGCAAAAGCGATGATGGCAAGGGCTGCCGGCTCATAGGCGCGGTTGGCGCCAATGTTCTGCAGATAAGGGCCGAAGGCCGGCCGGTTGAGCAGGCTCGCCATGGTGAACTCGCCAATAACGATCGCGAAGGTCAGGAACGCCCCTGACAACACCGCGATCAGCACATTGGGCAGAATAACCCGGCCGATGATCGTCGACCAGCCCGCGCCCAGGATCTGTGCTGCTTCCGTCAATGTCCGCACGTCGATTGTGCGCAGCCCGGTGTCGACTGCGCGATACATGTAAGGCAGCGACAACGTCGCATAGCCGATCACCAGCAAGGCGTTCGCACCCATATTGCTTCCCAGGAACGGCAGCGGCGAATTCGAACCGTACATCCTGATGTAGCCGAAGACGATGACGATGGCCGGTATGACCAGCGGCAACAATGTGATGAATTCGACGATCGGCCTGAGCTGAGGCAGACGCAGCCGGATCCAGTATGCAGCCGGCACCACGATCAGGATTCCGAGGATGATGGTGAAGATGGCAGCGATCACCGAATACAGGAAGGTCGACTGGAAGCGCGCATCGCCCAACACGATCTGATAGGCGTCGAAGGAATGGACGCCGCGCCGCATGCGCAGCGAGAACTCGACCGTCGCCATAAGCGGAATGAAGAAATAGGCAGCGCCGACGATAAAGACGACCCAGGCCCAGAATTTGCCCGACTTCATTTGAGCCACCTCTCGGAGCGAGTCCGGAACCAGATGTAGAAGACGTTGGCCAAGCCCGTGATGACAATCATGCCGAAGGCGATGGCATAGCCGAGCTGCGGGTTGTGCAGCACATCGCCGTTGATCTGCGAATAGAGCTTGATGGGAACGATGTTGAGTGCCGGGCCGGCAAACGCATAGGCGGTGGCAATGGCGCCGAAGGCATTGGCGAACAGAAGGATGACGGTGCCGAGGAAACTCGGCCATATCACCGGTATGACCACCATGCGCCAATATTGCGACTGCGTGGCGCCGAGCGTGGCCGCCGCCTCCCCCCATTCTTTCTTCAAGCCGTCGATGGCCGGCACGATGATGACCACCATCAGGGGAATCTGGAAGAACAGATAGACGGCGATCAGCCCCGACGTGGTGAGGAAATTGAAGCCCATCGCATAGATGTTGATATTGAGGACATCACGCAGCAGCGTCGTGACGATGCCGACACGGCCGAGTGTCGCCAGGAAGGCGAAGGCCAGCGGCAGACCGGCGAAATTCGACGCGACGCCCGAAAAGGTCAGGGTCGCGGAGCGCGTCCAGCTTGGAAGTCCGCCGCGCACGATGGCGATGGCTATCGCAAGCCCGGCAAAGGCGCCGATGATGGACGACCAGAAACTGATCTTGATCGAAACCCAGTAGGAAGCGCTGATCGACGGGTCACTGACCAGCTGCAGGATGTTATCCAGCGTAAATCGGCCGTCGCCGGTCTGGAACGCCCCCACGACGAGATAGATCGTCGGCAGGATCAGGAACATCAGGGCGAAGATAAAGAAGGGCGCCACGCCGATCCATTGCGTCGGCAAGCGGAAAGCAGTCGCCTCGTTCGGCGGCGCGGGCCTGGTGGCAAGCGACTGATTTGAAAGCGTAAGATCGGTCATGCGCCGGCTACCGTCTTCGAGGAAAAGCCGGGCGGCCTCACGGCCGCCCGGTCAATTTCAAACCTTACTTGACGTTGGCGCCGACAACGGCGTCCCAGTTCTTGCTGATGGCTTCCTTGGCCTTGCCCTGCTCGTCGAGCGTCGGGAAGGCAGCGGAAGCGTAGGCTTCAGCCGGAGGCAGCTTGGCCAGCACGTCAGCCGGGATCTTGCCGTTCTTGGCGAGATCGTTGAAGCGGATCGGGTGGCAATAGCCCTTCAGCCAGCCGACCTGGCCTTCGTCGGAATAGAGGTATTCCATCCAGAGCTTGGCCGCATTCGGATGCGGAGCGAAAGCGCTGATCGCCTGCACGTAGACACCGGCGACAACGCCGCTCTTCGGCACGACGACGTCGACGGGCGGGTTGCCCTTCAGCGTGTCGCGGCCAGCAAGGGCGTTATAATCCCAGTTGATCAGGATCGGGGTCTGGCCCTGTGCCAGCGTCGCAGGCTTGCCGACGACCGGGACGAAATTGCCAGCGGCGTTGAGCTTCTTGAAGAAGTCGAGGCCAGCGGTGCCGGCGGCTTGACCAGCAGCGGCACCCGACGACAGGCCAGCGGCATACACTGCCTGGATGGCCTGGTTCGAGGCGCGCGGGTCACCGGCAACGGCTACCGCATTGGCGAACTCCGGCTTCAGGAGATCGGCCCAGTCCTTCGGCGATTCCTTGATCAGATCCTTGTTCACCATGAACGACAGAACGCCGTAATAGTCGCCGTACCAGGCGCCATCGGCATCTTTGGCGCTGTCCGGGATCGAGTCCCAGGTCGATACCTTGTAAGGCATCAACAGGCCATCGGCCTTGGCGGTCGGACCGAAGGACAGGCCAACGTCGATGACGTCGGGAGCCTGCGGGCCCTTGTTATCCTTGTTGGCCTTGATCGCCTCGACTTCGTCGCCGGAGCCGGCGTCGGGATTGAGTTCGTTGATGGTGATTCCCGGATACTTCGCCTTGAAGCCGGCGATGACGTCGCCATAGCCACACCAGTCATGCGGCAGGGCGATGGTCGTGAGCTGGCCTTCAGCCTTTGCAGCCTTGACGAGATCGTCCAGCGAAGCCGCGGACGAAATCACCGACGACACCATGAGGGTCGCGGCCGAAAGGGAAAGCACCTTCCCCGTGAATTTGAACATGTGTTCTCTCCGTTGAACTGACGCCGTTGGACGCCTGCGATGCGGTATCGTTTTCATGTGACAGCCAGATGAAAGCTTTGTGAAACAGGCAGCCCGCAGCACGAAAAAGTAAACTCTTTTTAACCTGATGTAGCAATTGGCCGGCGTATCTTTTTCCGGCTAACTAGTTTCTGCCTTGTCCTGCATCGCCTCTCCTTGTTTTCCTGCCCCGTTTCCAGATCAAATCGATATGCGAAAAGTGCTTCAGACGGTGCCCGCGATGGCGTTTTCGAGCAAGGTCAGCGCCGCCTTTTTGGTCAGCTTGACCGGGTTGCCCCCGGCCGTTGGATCGACCACCGCCATGTCGGCGATCAGCGCCTTGCGCTTCTTGTCCATGTCGAGCCCCTTGATCAGGCCCGGCAGGGCGTGCGGCACCTTCAGGTCCTTGCGCAGCCTGATGATCGCCTTGGCGAAGCCGTCGAAGCCGCCCTTGATGCCGCAATAGGCGGCGAGGCGGGCAATGCGCTCCTCGATGGAGTCGCGATTGAAGGCGAGCACATAAGGCATGAACACGGCGTTGGTCATGCCATGATGGGTGTCGTAGAGCGCGCCGATCGGATGCGACAGCGAGTGGATGGCGCCCAGCCCCTTCTGGAAGGCCGTGGCGCCCATGGCGGCGGCGCTCATCATATGGGCGCGCGCAACCAGGTCCTTGCCGTTGGCAAAGGCTTTTGGCAGGTTCTCGAACACCAGGCGCACACCCTCGACCGCGATGCCGTCAGCCATCGGATGGTAGCCCGGCGCGCAATAGGCTTCCAGGCAATGGGCGAGCGCGTCCATGCCGGTGCCGGCGGTGATGAAGGCCGGCATGCCGACCGACAATTCCGGATCGGCGATCACGATCGCCGGCAGCAGCTTGGGATGGAAGATGACCTTCTTGGTGTGCGTCGCCTCATTGGTGATGACACCGGCACGGCCGACTTCCGAGCCGGTGCCAGCGGTGGTCGGTACTGCGACGATCGGAGCGATAGCGTCCGAATTGGCGCGCGTCCACCAGTCGCCGACATCCTCGAAATCCCACACCGGCCGCGTTTGGCCGGCCTGGAAGGCGATCAGCTTGCCGAGGTCGAGCGCCGAACCGCCGCCAAAGGCGATGATGCCGTCATGCTTGCCCTTCTTGAACACTTCGATACCGGCGGTCAGATTGGATTCCACCGGGTTCGGCCTCACCTCGGAGAAGACGCCGTAGGGAACCTTGGCATCGTCGAGGATCTTCAGCGTCGAGGCGACGACAGGCAGTTTCGCCAGGCCCGGATCGGTGACGAACAAGGGCCGCTTGATGCCGGTTGCCGCCAGCACCTCGGGCAGTTCCTTGATGCGTCCGGCGCCGAAGCGGACAGTGGTGGGGTAGTTCCATTTGGAGGTCAGCTTGGTCATTGCTTGTCTTTCGAAAAATCAGATGGCTTCGCGCAGGTGGAAGGATTTCGGCCGGGTCAGATTGTCGTAGCCGATGGCTGACAGTGCCGCGCCCTTGCCGGTGTCCTTGACGCCGGTCCAGACCAGCGCCGGATCGAGATAGTCGCAGCGGTTCATGAACACCGTGCCGGTCTCGACGCGGTTGCCGATCACCACCGCGTGCTCGATGTCGCGGGTCCAGATCGAGGCCGTCAGCCCATAGGGACTGTCGTTCATCAGCGCGATCGCTTCCTCGTCGTTGCGCACCTTCATGATGCCGACGATCGGGCCAAAGCTTTCCTCGCGCATGACGCTCATCTGATGGTCGACCTCGGTCAGCACCTCCGGGGCCAGATAGGGTGAGCCGGCCTTGTCGTTAGCCACCTTCATGTTGATGTGCGCCTTGGCGCCCTTGCGCAGCGCTTCGGCCTTCTGCTCGCGGATCAGGTCGGCGAAGCGCGCCTGCGCCATCGGTCCCATCGTCGTCGCCTGCTCCAGAGGATTGCCGACGACATAGTTCCTGGTCTCGGCGATAAAGCCTTCGACGAATTCGTCATAGACCTTTTCGTGCACATAGACGCGCTCGATGCCGCAGCAGCACTGGCCGGAATTGTAGAAAGCGCCATCGACCAGATTGGCCACCGCATGGTCCATCTTGGCGTCGGGCAGCACATAGGCGGGATCCTTGCCGCCGAGTTCGAGGCCGAGCGTCATGAAGGTGCCTGCAGCCGCCCTTTCGATGGCACGGCCGCCGCCGACCGAGCCGGTGAAGTTGACATGATCGATCTTGCCGGAGCCGAGCAGCTTTTCCGTCTGAGCATGGTTCAGCACGATATTCTGGAACACACCCTTTGGCAGGCCGGCCTTGTCGAACGCCTGCTGGAAGCGTTCACCGACCAGCAGCGTCTGCGCCGCGTGCTTCAAGATGACGGCGTTGCCGGCCATCAGCGCCGGCACGATGGTGTTCACGGCGGTCAGATAAGGGTAGTTCCACGGCGCGATCACCATGACCACGCCGAGCGGACCTTTCTTCACATAGCGGCGGAACCCGTCCTTGGGATTAGAGGCCGGCACCGGTCTCAGCGCCGCCTCGGCGATCTCGACCATATGGTTGGTGCGTTCCTTGACACCGCCGAACTCGCCGCCATAGCGGACAGGCCGCCCCATCTGCCAGGCGATCTCCGGCACGATCTCGTCGGTCATCGAGACCAGCGCTTCGAGCATGGCGAGCATGTATTTGCCGCGCTCGACGATCGGCGTCTCGGCCCACTTCTCCTGCGCCGCCTTGGCGCGCTCGACCGCGGCATTGATCGCCTGGTCCGTCGCCACGGGCCGCTCGGCATAGATCGAGCCATCGATGGGGGATTTGAGTCTTACCGTTTCCAAAGGATGCTCCAAGTTAGCAGGCTAGTGTACGCAGATGGCCATTGCGGCCATAGCGAAGGATGGGCTCGTCTCGCGTCACCAGAACCATGTCCAAGGCTCTCGCACTTGCCATCAGTATCCGATCCATGGGATCGCCATGAGGCGGGCCAGGCAAGTTGGAAGACGCAATCAGAATGGCTGGTGAAATAACGCTGAGCTTTGCTGACATTCGCTCGATGAATCGCTCCACGAAATCAAGTGGCGCCAATGGCAGGTTGAGCCGGCCCTTGGCCACACCGATTCCGATCTCCCATGCCGACATCGGGGAAAGATAGAGACGACCGTCATAGGCCGCCTCCGAAATCTCCCGGCTTGCGTGCGGATCAATTTGACTGTCGTTCGCGATAAAGATCATCGCGCATGTATCCAGAAGCAGGCTCGGCTCTTCACTCATTTACGCACCGCGCGTTTGCCATCGCGTGCCTGAGCTTCGCCGCCCAGATAGCCCCGGTCCCAGGGCTCATCGTCGAAAGGTTTGGTAACATCAAATCCGGCTTCAATTGTTATCAAGCCCTTCATGAAACCAAAACCGGGGTGGCGGTCCGGACGCGCCTCCTTTGGCGCAGCCGCGCTACCGCTGGGCGGCGTCGAAATGGGCGCTTTGCGAACGCGGCGAAAGACCAGTTTCCCACTGCCTACGTTGACGGATTCGGTCTCGAACCCGGCTTCAAGCCATTCCCTTGTCATGGGATTGTTGCTCGGATTGTTGCTCCACCATGCAGGGTATTGCTTCGATGCGGGCAGTGGCAGATTGAGCACTTTCTCGATTTCAGCAAACGACATCGGCACACGATCTACATCTTGGGCAACGAGAAAGTCCTTGAGCGGCGCATATTTCGACATTGCAAACTCCTCAATGCAGCACATTGCAATTTTACAGGTCTCATATGGCCTCAGTCTCACTACATTGTCAACGTTAAAGCTGTATAAAGTTTTAATATCGCTCGAACCCTCTGTGCAGTTCCCAATCTGTAATCCGGCGGTCGTATTCGAACTGTTCCCATTTCGCGGTATGCACGTAGTGTTCGAGCACATCCTCGCCGAGCGCCTGCTTCAGCATCTTCGACTTCGCCAGCGTCTCGGTGGCATCGCGCAGGGTTTTCGGGATCTCCGGCAAACGAGATGCCTGATAGGCATCGCCGACGAACGGTTTTTGCAGCTCCAGTTTCTCATCTATGCCGGCAAGGCCTGACGCGATCAGCGCCGCGAAGGCGAGATAGGGGTTGAGATCGGCGCCGCCGATGCGGCACTCCATGCGGATGCCCTTGGTGCCCTCGCCGCACAGGCGGAAGCCGGCGGTGCGGTTGTCCTCGCTCCACATGATCTTGGTCGGAGCGAAGGTGCCGGCCTGGAAGCGCTTGTAGGAATTGATGTAGGGCGCCAGGAACCAGGTGAACTCCTTGGCATATTTGAGCTGCCCCGCCGCCCATTGCTGGCCGAGCGTCGATAGCGTCCAGTCGGCCTTTTTATCGAAGAACAGCGGCGTCTTGCCGTCGGCGCTCCAGAGCGAATTGTGGATGTGGCTGGAATTGCCGGCGAGCCCGTAATTGTACTTGGACATGAACGAGATGGCCTTGCCCTCGGACTCGGCGATCTCCTTGGCGCCGTTCTTCAGGATGACGTGGCGGTCGGCCATGTCGAGCGCCTCGGCGTAGCGCACGTTGATCTCTTCCTGGCCGGGACCCCATTCGCCCTTGGAATTCTCGATCGGAATGCCGGCCGCTTCCATCTCATTGCGAAGCCGGCGCATGACGCCTTCTTCCTTGGTAGTGATGCCGATCTGGTAGTCGCCGATATAGGGCGAGGCGGTGTCGAGACCCTGCCAGTGCTTCTTGCGGGCGGAATCGTAGGTCTCGTTGAAAAGGTAGAATTCGAGCTCGGAGGCGAAATAGCCGATATAGCCGCGCTCCGTCAGCCGCTTGACCTGCTTCTTCAGGATCGCACGCGGCGAATGCGGCAGGTCGTCATGGGTGTGGTGGTCGAGCACATCGCAGATCACCAGGGCGGTCTTGTCCAGCCATGGAATGCGCCGCAGCGTCGCAAGGTCCGGCTTCATGACGAAGTCGCCATAACCCTTCGACCAGCTTGCCGCTTTGTAGCCTGGCACCGGCTCCATATCGATGTCGGCGGCGAGCAGATAATTGCAGCCATGCGTTTCGTCATGCGCGGAATCGACGAAGTACTGCGCCAGGAACCGCTTTCCCGCCAGCCGGCCCTGCATGTCGACGATGCAAGCCAGCACCGTGTCGATCTCCCAGTTTGAGACCGCTTTCTTCAACTGATCGAACGAGAAATTTCCGGCCATTCCTGCGGCACTCCAAATGCTTTTCGGTTGAAAGGGATAAACGCAGTCATGGCCGGCGCGAGGCCGGCCATGAGCTTGAGGCGAAGTGTCAGTGGCCGGTTTCGCCGACCGCTACTTCGGCCGCCGCGATTTCCGCCTGGCGGCGGGCGATGTCGGCGCCGACCGGCGGACCCTTGAAGCGCCGGGATTCTATGCCGAACCACAACACGACCAGCAGGATGATCAAGCCGATGGCATAGTTGATCAGGATGTCGAATGGCGGCTGGATGCCAGCATACATCAGGACCAGAACGCCAAGGACGGTAATGACAGCGAACGGCTTGGACCATATGCCGAGACGGAACGGACCGAATTCGGTCCAGCTCTTGCCTTCCGCAAGCAGGCCAGCCGCTACCGGCATTGCATAGGACACGTAGAGGAACAGGGCGCAGCCAGCTGCCAAAGCGGCGAAGGCCGGCGAGTACAGTGTTGCCGCGATCGAGAGCACGGCTCCGAGCCAGATGGCCGGGACGGGCGTGCGCCAGGTCGGCGAAACCTGCTTCCACAGAGATGACCCCGGCAGACCCCCGTCGCGCGAAAAGGCGAAGATCATACGCGAGGTCGAAGTGAGCCCGGCCAGCGCGCACAGATAGTTCGACAGCACGATGCAGATGCCAAGCAGATCCTTGAGCCACGTTGGCGCGGGCAGGTTGTTGAACAGGTTGAACCAAGCATTGCCGCCGTCCTTGGCAGTCGCCACGAGGTCGGGGCTGGCGAGGACGAAGGAGACCGCCATGACGAAGCCAAAGACGAGAGACCACAGGACTGCGTGGATCATGCCCCTAGGCACTGCGGTGCGCGCATTGTGCGTCTCCTCGGCGGTGTGTGCCGAGGCGTCAAAGCCCGTGATCGTATAGAGCGGGTAGAGAAGGCCGATCAGGAAGGCCACCAGCGCCGTCCGGGCCGTCGGAACATAGCCGCCGCCAGGATCGCCGGTAGTGTTGACGAATGTCGTCAACCGCGAAAGATCGAAACTATGCGAGCCCCATATCAGGAAGGTCAGCGTCAGCACGACCGCGACAACGAGGATGAGATATCCCGAAAAATCGGTCAACCTGGTCGTTGTCTTGATGCCCAGATGATTGAAAAGGCCTTGGGTGACGGTAATGATGACGACTGCCGCCGTTTGCTGCCAGAAGCCCCATGCCGATGTGTCCAAGCCCAGGATCGGCCCCGCGACAAGCCCGGAAAACAGCAAATAAACGCCGACATTCACCGAAGCGACGACGAAGATCAGGCCGAGCAGATTGATCCAGGCCGTTGCCCAGCCCCAGCCGCGCCCGCCAAGAATAGAGGACCAGTGGTAGAGGCCCCCAGCGGTAGGGTAGGCCGAGCCGATCTGACCGAGCGAGGCGGCGACGACAAGGGCAAAGAGGCCGCCGACGACCCAGCCGATTGTCGCCTCGAAACCGCTTCCGGTGCCGATGGCCAGCGGGAATGAGGTGATGCCGCCGGCCAGGATGCAAATGATCGAGAAGGAAATGGCGAAGTTGGAAAAACCGCTCATGCGGCGAGCCAATTCCTGGGCGTAGCCCATACTGTGAAGGATCTTTACATCCTCCGACTTGTCTGTGTGATCCGGTGCTGCCATTTGAAGTCCCCTATGGTTTCTTAGCTGGCCGTTTGTACTGATTTTCCCATTGCGCCTTGTCGGGAGCCCCTGGCCTCCTCGGGCTCCAGATTCGAAAAAATGCCTGTGAGCAGATCCGCCCATTTCCGCTGCCCGGTCTCGCCGGAGATTTCATCGTTGCGGATTTCGATCATCGCGCAGGGCAGCCCACGCGAGCGCGCATGCCGTTCCAGCGTGAAATAGACGCGGTCGGCAGGCGAATAGGGTTCGTTGACGCCGACGGTGACGCCGGCAAGCCGCCGCAGCGCCAATATCAGCGGCGACGCCAGCCGTCGGTCGTCGTCATGGATGATGCCGATATGCCATGGCCGGCTGCGGCCGTTGTAGACCGGCGTGAAGGAATGCACGGAAACCAGACGCGTCTCCTGTCCGCGCGCCAGCCGGTCCTCGACAATGCACTCGATGGCACCATGAAAAGGCTGCCATGACAGGGCGACCCGCGCCGCGCGCTGTTTTTCCGACAGGCCGGTATTGCCTGGGATGGCTGTCGTCTCGCTGACCGGCGGCACAAGGTCCGGCGCATCGAGCGGCCGGTTGCAGTCGATGACGAGGCGCGAGATGCGGGTTTCAACCAGCGTCGCATCCAGCGCCTGCGCCATGCGCAATGCAACCGGCAGCGCGCCGGGATCCCAGGCGATGTGGCGGGACAGGTCCTCGGCGGCGAGGCCGAGCGTGCCGAATTCGGCAGGCAGGAAATTGGAAGCGTGATCGCAGGTCAGCACGAAAGGGCTTGATCCGCCGGGATTGGTCACCCTCACGGTATCAGACGATGCAAGGCTGGCGGGCCGTGCTTGCTCCATAGTCTGCCGTCCCCGGGGAGCGCTGTATCGTATGTTACGTATTTTGTCTCATTGCGTCCCTGTGAATGATTTCATACAGTTTATCCGGCTTTGTCAAATGCGATCTCATTAGCGAGGCCATTGCGTGGGGGAAAAGATGATTTCCAGCATTGCCGAACTGATCGCCGACCGCGTCGGCACGATGCCGGCGGGCGAACGGCGCGCCGCCCAGACGCTGATCGCCAGCTATCCGATGATCGGCCTGAAGACGGTCGCCGAATTCTCGGCCGCCGCCGGCGTCTCCTCGCCGACGATCCTGCGCTTCGTTGCCCGGCTTGGTTTCCAGAACTACCCGGAATTCCAGTCGAGCCTGCAGGACGAACTGGCCGCGCAACTTCAATCGCCGGCGATACGGACGCTCAACCCGCCCTTGCCCGGCGGCAGCGCCGTATCCCCGATGCTGGAAGCGACGCTCGACAACATGCGCGAGACCTTCCGGCACCTCTCCGACAGGCAGCTCGACGATATCGCGGCGCGGCTTGCCGATCGGCGTGGCAAGACCTTCCTGATCGGCGGTCGCTTCACCGACCCGCTGGCACGCTACATGGCGGCCCACCTCGCCGTCATCCAGCCCGATGTCTTTCACCTTGCCGGACAGGAGAGCATGTGGCGCGACCGGTTGATCGACATGGGCAAGCGCGACGTGCTGGTGATCTTCGACATCAGGCGCTACCAGGACAGCCTCGTCCGCTTCGCCGAAAAGGCGCATCAGCGCGGCGTTCAGATTGTGCTCTTCACCGACCAGTGGCTGTCGCCGATCGCCCGTTTTGCCCGCCACGTCATCGCCGGACGGACGGCGGTGCCTTCCGCATGGGATTCCTCGGCCGCGCTTTTCGTCGTCGCCGAAACGCTGATCGGCGCCGTCACGAGACAGCTCGAGGCCGACGGCGCCCGGCGCATCCGCGAGATGGAAGGTCTGCGCTAGCCCGATCCCGGGAAAACCTGTGAAACGGTTTCCCGTCCGGAATTGCGCCAAACAAAGGGAAGCGGACCCAGGCGCCGATCCCGGGCAAATCGCAGCCGTGCCGAAGACCGCCCCGCCTTCACGTTACCGAGATTTAATGTGCACGATTGCGTGATAATTGCCATAAACCAGTGATACCGGGATGTGGCTTGGCCGGTTTCGCCGCCAGCCCGTATCGTCGCCGCGTCCGCTTCCACCTGGAACCGGCCGACATCCTTGCCGCTGGAGTATCGATGCCGAGCTGGAAACAGATTGCCCTTGCATTTGTGATCGTGGTCGCCGCCGTGGCTGCCTGGGCTCGCTTCTATCCCGGCGCTCCCGAAGTGCTGGCGCGCTGGGGCATCGACTGGGCCTATGGCGCGACACCCCCGACAAAGGATGCGGCAGCTGGCGGCTCCCGAGCGACGGGGCGCAGCGGCACCCGGATTGCCACCATCGTTGCATCGCCGGCCGCCGCCGCGATCATCAACGACCGCCTGCAGGCAATCGGCACCGGCCGTGCCAACGCCTCGGTGACCGTCAATCCCTATAGCTCAGGCCGCCTTGCCGAACTGCTGGTCGAATCCGGCACTCATGTCGACAAGGGACAGATCATCGCGGCGCTCGATTCCGAAACCGAGATCATCGCTCTGGACCGGGCCAAGCTCGCTTTGCAGGATGCCCAGTCCAAGCTCGATCGCGTCAAGTCGCTGCGCGCCTCCAATGCCGCGACGCCGGTCGCCGTGGCCGATGCCGAAGTGGCACTGGCGAACGCCAGACTGGCGCTTCAGGACGCGGAGCTCGCGCTACGGCGCCGCTCCGTTCTGGCGCCTGTATCGGGCACTGTCGGCATCCTGCCGATCTCGGCCGGCAATTATGTCACCAACCAGTCGGCGATCGCCACGCTCGACGACCGCTCCTCGATCCTGGTCGATTTCCAGGTGCCTGAGCGCTTCGCCGCCGCCGTCAAGGTTGGTGCGCAATTGACGGCGACGCCGATCGCCAATCCGAGCAACGCCTATACCGGCACGGTATCAGCCATCGACAACCACATCGACGAGAAGAGCCGCACGCTGCTGGTCAAGGCCAAGATCGCCAATCCGGCCGATTCGCTGCGCGCCGGCATGTCGTTCTCCATCACCATGAAATTCCCCGGCGAAACCTATCCCGCCGTCAGTCCGCTGGCGATCCTGTGGGGGTCGGACGGCGCCTATGTCTGGCAGATCGAGGATGGCAAGGCCAAGCGCGTGCCGGTGCGTATCATCCAGCGCAACACCGAGACCGTGCTGATCGATGCCGAGATCGACAGCGGCGACATGGTGGTCACCGAAGGCACGCAGAGCGTCAGCGAAGGCGGCGAGGTCCGCATCGCCGGCCAGGACCAGCTCAACGCCAATACCGCCGAAGGCTCATGACCGGTACCGTCAACGCCGCCAGCGATACCGGCTTCACCGCCCTGTTCATCCGCAGGCCGGTCTTGGCCTTCGTGCTGAACGTGCTCATCGCGGTTGCCGGCCTCGCCGCCTTCTACGGCGTGGAGGTCCGCGAACTGCCCGACGTCGACCGCGCTGTGGTCACGGTCACGACCACCTTCGAAGGGGCGGCCGCCGAAACCGTTGACCGCGAGCTGACCGACACGATCGAGGGTGCGGTCGCCCGCGTCTCCGGCGTCAAGTCGATCTCTTCTTCCTCCTCCTTTGGCCAGAGCCGCGTCACCATCGAATTCAACGACGGCATCGACCTTAATGTGGCTGCTTCCGATGTGCGCGATGCCGTCGGCCGCGTCGCCAACCAGATGCCGGACACCGCCGATCCGCCGCGCATCGTCAAGGCGGACGCCAATTCCGACGCGGTGATGCGGCTTGCGGTGACCTCGGACAGCATGTCGATCCAGGACATGACAGTGGTGGTTCAGGATCAGATCGAGGATGAGCTAGCCGCCGTGCCCGGCGTCGCCGACGTCCAGGTCTATGGCGGCCGCGACAAGATCTTCCGCATCGATGTCGACCAGAACAAGCTCGCCAGTCTTGGCTTCACCGTCGCCGATCTCAGGGCGGCCCTTGCCTCGGTCGCCTTCGATTCGCCGGCCGGGTCGATCACCACGACCAACCAGGACCTGATCGTCCGTACCACGGCTGATGTGACCACCCCCGAGGAATTCGAAAACATCATCATCGGCGGCACGACGCGCATCCGCGATGTCGCCACCGTCACGCTCGGCCCCGATGTCGGCCAGACCACGCTGCGTTCCGACGGCAAGACCGGCATCGGTATCGGCATCATCCGCCAGGCGGAATCGAACACGTTGGATATTTCGACCGGCGTCCAGGCCGCCGTCGCCAAACTGCAGCAGAACCTGCCCAAGGGCATGGCGATCAAGATCACCAGCGACGACGCCGTGTTCGTCAAGGGCGCGGTGCACGAGGTCGAGATCGCGCTCGGCCTGTCGGTGACAATGGTGCTGATCGTCATCTATGCCTTCCTGCTCGACTGGCGCGCCACGCTGATCCCGGGCCTGTCGATGCCGGTCGCCATGATCGGCACCATCGCCGCCATCTATCTGGCCGGCTTCTCGGTTAACATCCTGACGCTGCTCGCGCTTGTGCTGGCGACGGGCCTTGTCGTCGACGACGCCATCGTCGTCCTGGAAAACATCGTGCGCCGCCGCAACGAAGGCATGGGGCCCCGCGCCGCTGCCGTGCTTGGTGCGCGGGAGGTGTTCTTCGCCGTCGTCGCCACGACGCTGACGCTGGTCGCCGTCTTCGTACCGATCTCGTTCCTGCCCGGCCAGACCGGCGGCCTGTTCCGCGAATTCGGCTTCGTGCTAGCCATGTCGGTGCTTCTGTCCTGCGTGGTGGCGCTGACGCTTTGCCCGATGCTCGCTTCGCGCATGCTGACCAGCGCATCGCTGCATCATCAAGGCGGCCATGGCATCGGCGCCCGTATCGGCGGCGCGTTGAACGCTGGCTACAAGCGGGCCCTGCACGCTTGCCTCGATGCGCCCTGGATCGTGATGCTTGTCGCGGTGCTGTTTGCCGGCACCGCCTTCACCCTGTTCGGCACCATCCGCCAGGAACTGACGCCGACCGAGGACCGCGCGGCGGTGCTGTTGCGCATCAATGCCCCGCAAGGCGTCAGCCTCGACTACACGACGCAGCAGATGCGGAAGATCGAGAAGCTGATCCAGCCGATGCGCGATTCCGGCGAGATCCGCTCCACCTTCGAGAACGCCGGTCAGAACGGCTCCTACAACTCCGGCTTCATGGTGATGACGCTGGCGCCATGGAACGAGCGCAGCCGCAGCCAGCAGGAAATCATGGCCGAGATCAGCCAGCTGACCAGGCAGGTGCCCAGCGTGCGCATCTTCCCGGTGCAGCCCAACAGCCTCGGCATCCGCGGGGCCGGCAACGGCCTGCAGTTCGCGCTGGTCGGCAACGACCGCAAGGCGCTCGGCGACGCGGCGGTCAAGATCATCGCCGAGATGCAGAAGGATTCCCGCTTCCAGACACCGCGCCTTTCGATCGATCCGACGCAGCCGCAGCTTGCCGTCGCCATCGACCGCGAGCGCGCCTCCGATCTCGGCATCGACATTACGGGCCTCGCCAACACCTTGCAGGCCATGCTCGACGGCAACGATGTCGTCGACGTCTACATCGCCGACCGCAGCTATGGCGTGAAGCTGGTCTCGACCACCAACCCGATCAACGATCCGACCGACCTGGAAAATATCTTCCTGAAGACGGCTGACGGCCGCTTCGTGCCGATGTCGACCATCGCCACGCTGACCGAACGCGCCGTGCCGCCGTCGCTGTCGCGCGAACAACAGCAGCCGTCGGTGGCCATCACCTCCAACCTCAGCGGCAATTTCGCACTTGGCGATGCGCTGACGCGCGCCGAGGAAATCGCCACGCCGCTCTTGCCGCCTGGCAGCCGCATTCTGCCGCTGGCCGAAGCCGCGACGCTGGGCGAGACCAACAGCGCCATGGTCACCATCTTCGGCTTCGCGCTGGTCATCATACTTCTGGTGCTGGCCGCCCAGTTCGAGAGCTTCGTCAGCGCGGTCATCATCATGGCCACGGTGCCGCTCGGTCTTGCTTGCGCCATCTTCGCGCTGCTGCTGTCTGGCACCAGCCTCAACGCCTACAGCCAGATCGGCCTGGTGCTGCTGGTCGGCGTCATGGCCAAGAACGGCATCCTGATCGTCGAGTTCGCCAACCAGCTGCGCGATCGCGGGCTCGGCGTGCGCGAGGCGATCGAGCAGGCCTCGACCATCCGCCTGCGGCCGGTGATGATGACGATGATCTGCACCGTGCTCGGCGGCGTGCCGCTGGTGCTGGCGGCCGGCGCGGGCGCCGAAGCGCGCGTGGCGCTCGGCTGGGTAATCGTCGGCGGGCTGGGGCTGGCCACCATCTCGACGCTCTTCCTGACGCCAGTCGCCTATCTGCTGATTGGCCGTTTCGTTACGCCGAAGACCCACGAGGAAGCGCGGCTGAAGCGCGAGCTCGAGGAAGCCGCCTACGCCAATGTGGAACCGGCGGAATAGGGAAAATCCAGGTCTATTTCAGCACCCGACCCTCAATCGACCAGCGCGCGGCGAGGAAATTCAGCACCGCCGCCACAATGACACCGCCGATCTTTGCCGGCCACACGCCGGCGATGCCGGCAAAGAGTGCGATCGACAGGCTGGAGACGCCGAGCGAAATCAGCGCCCCGAGCGAGGCGAAACGCAGGAAGGCGTCATGCAGCCGGATGGCTTGATTGCGCTCGAACGACCAGAAGCCATTTGCCACGAAAGAGAAGACGACGGCGATCGACCACGAGATGACGTTGGCGGGCAACGGCGGGATATGCAGCTCAAGCAGCAGGAAAAAGCCGGCAAGGTCGATGGCGGTGTTCGCGAGCCCGACAATGGCAAAGCGGACGATCTTGTTGCCGGTCGAACGCCGGGGCTGGTCGGCGCCGCTCATCCCCTGCCGTCCATGATCTCGACACCGGCGCGGGCGAGGCTCGCGCCGAAAGCGTCCGAGGCCAGAATCTCCAATTCGACCGTGCGCACGCTTTGCATCGGATCTCGCGCGCGCAGCGTTTCGTCGACATGGCCGGGATGGCACATGAATAACCCCCCTTGCGGCAACGCCTCGACGGCGGCCTGCAGCGCAGGCGCGAACTTTTCCGGCTGCCGCCAATCGTAGATGCCGGCAAGAGGCGTCATGACGATGAAACCGGCGCCTTGCATCGACCGATTGAAGCCCCGGGCCAGTGCTGCGATCGCCGCGACCTTCGGCATCGCTGCCGGTGCAGGAGCGCCGCGCAGCATCGGCCGGCCCGTGTCCGCGGGAAAACGCGCCAGCAGCCATTTGCGTACGACCGGCAGGAAATGCACGTGCTGGTGCCCGTCGACGAAGTCGGGCAGCCGGCCAAGCGTCTCGATGAAACGGCTGTATTGCGCGTCGAGCTCGGCATGGACATCCCGGTCGTCGACACGGCCGCGCAGGACTGGCAATGCCAGCGAACGGAGCGGCGGCAGCCGGCCCTCCGGCGCCAGGCTGGACTGGCCGGTGATGGCCCGCTGATCGGTGAGGGTCAGGTGCAATCCGATCGCCACGCGGCCGCGCAGCGGCTTGATAAGCGCCGCCGCCTCCGCCCATTCGGGAAAGCCGGTCATGCAGCTAGTGCCGGTCAGGCGTCCACGATCGAGCAGGTCGAGAATCCCCGCCGAGACGCCGGGCGCCAGGCCATAGTCATCGGCGATCAGGCGGATGCGCCGCGTCATGCGCCGGACGCGCCTGGCGGCCTGTGCAAAACGTCGCCGCGCACGACATCGCGTACGATGTAAATCGGCCGGTCCTTGCTCTCGCTGAGTGTGACCCAGACATATTCGCCGATCAGTCCAAGCAAGGTGAGGTTGAGGCCACCAAGCAGGACAACGGCGACCAGAAGGCTGGGGTAGCCTGGAACGGCAATGCCGTAGAATAACACTTCGAAGAACACCTTGGCGCCATAGGCCGCACCCGCCAGCGCCGCCAGCAATCCGCTCAGGCTGATCAGGCGCAGGGGAATGACGGAAAACGAGGTAAAACCTTCCAGCGAAAAGGCAAGCAGGTTGAGCCTGCTCCATTTCGACGTGCCGCTGGCGCGGTTCTCCGGCGAATAAGGTATGGCCTTCTGGCGAAAGCCAGCCCAGGCGAACAGACCCTTGTTGAATCGCCTTTTGTCACGCAAGCTTGTCAGCGCGCGGGCCACGGTACCGCGCATGACGCGAAAATCGCCCGCATTCTCGGGAATGTCGAAACGCTGGCTGCTGTTGATCAGGCTATAGAACAGCTTCGCCAACTGGCTGCGCCGCCAGCTGGCCTCGCGCCGGTCGTTCTGGGCGTAGACCACGTCGATGTCGGGGTGCTCCACCAACTCGCCAATCATTCGCAGGCTGACATCCATGGAATGCTGAAGGTCGGAATCCATGATCAGCACCATGTCACCGCGCGCGTAGTCGAGGCCGGCGAGCACCGCGACCTCCTTGCCGAAATTGCGGCTGAGCCGCACGATCTCCCAGGAACCGGACAGCGCCCGCGAAAATCGCTCCGCGCCGTCATCGCGGCTGCCGTCGTCGACCAGGATCTTGTGGACGGCCATGCCGAAACGCTGCGACACCACGACCTCCAGCTTGTCGAGCAAGGCGGCGAAAGCCGATGCGGATTGCGCCTCGTTGAAGAACGGCGCCACGATATCGAGAACAGACCGCGACTCAGCCATTTGCGACAGGCCCCTCATTCATCACCTTGCCTCGCGCCCTGGCCCAGAACCACCAGATCAGGGAACCGGCAATGACGGTGACCGCGATCGGCCGGAACCAAGGGTACGTGAAATCTTGGATATGACGCTCGATGCCCGTCAACCCTGTCACGAACAGCATCACGGACAGTATCGAGACGAGCACACCACCTCGCTCCTCGCGCCACAGCAAGGCAATGGCCAGACCGGCGGGCACGGCGATCATGGCATAGGTGTTGGGCTCGACGCGCGGGTTGAAGACACACATGTAGAACGTCGCCGTCAGGAAGATGGCGAGCTCAGCTGTTCCGCGTTCGAGCTTGCGATCGAACCAGACGACCATGGAAAGCGTGAACAGCGCCATGACGATGCGAACGATCGTCGCGCCGAATTCCGGGATTGGCAGCCCCATTTTGGTGAAGGGCGCCGTGAAGTCGGTGGGAACAAAATGGCTGGTATTGTCGACAGCCATCGAGGTCAGCATCCCCGCAAAAACCCGGTACTGCTCGGTCAGGTAGCCGGCGGGAGCGAATGCATAAGGCAGCGCGATCACGAACAGCACCGCGAGCACCAGCACCGGTATCAACCGGAAGCGCAGGGCGCCCACCAACAACAGCATGATGACCGCGGTCGGCTTGGCGATGATGGCAACCGAAGCCCAGAAGAAGGTCTCGGCGCGCCGCCCTTCGAGCGCCGACAGAGTGAGGAGCCAGCAGGCACCGGTCAAAAGGACCGTTGCCTGGCCATTGCGGATCGCGCCCAGGGACATCGGCAGGGCAAGGAAGAGCCCGAACGAAAGCAGCCACGTCAATTCCCCGCCGCCAAGCTTGCGCACCTGCCGCATCGCGACGAAGGTCAGCACCGCGAAACCGATGATATGCCACACCAGGCCGCCAAGATGAGAGCCGAGCTTGAACAGCGGGATGTAGAGCGCTGCAAAGGCCGGCGCGTAGAGATATCCCATCTCGGACTGGATATTGTAGAGCGGACGGCCGGCCAGAAACTCTTCGCTGCCATACCTGTAGGCCATCAACACGGAACGCGTGTCGGGCGCCCACAGGACGAGGACAAGAACGACCAGAAACGCTCCGACCCACAGGCCAAATCCCAAACGGTCGAAAACCGGCTTGGAAATCGTCATAAACGCACCCCACACCACTTCAGAACAGGCCCTTGCCCGCGCCGTCCGGCATTTCGATGGCGGCGGCATATCACGGACAAAGCGAATTGGCATAGGGGCTGAAGGACACGGCCATCAACTTCGCGAACTGCCGGCGACGGCCATGCACCGCGGCCTGGCTCGGAAAAGCCCTGAAAGCCTCGCATTGAAACTTCCGGCGCAGCTCCGAATGGCCTCAAGGCCGGATGAAAACCTTGCCGTTCGGCTTGGCCAGTTCACCCGGCACCCGCGTCACCGCCTCGGCGAGCGGCACGACAGCCGTCACGTCGGTCGACCAGCGTCCGTCGGAGAAACGCTTCTGGGCTTCCAGGATCGCAGGACCGCGCCGATCCTTGTATTGCCGCATCCATTCGCTCAGCCAGAAGCCTTCGATATGTTTGTGCTGGAAGATCAGCTGGCCGGGCTCGCGGATGATGGTGGGGTCGGGATCGAGCCGGCCATAGATGATCCACCGCGCCCGTTTCGGCATCGCATTGAAGATGGCTGACGCCAGCGGACCGGTGACCGCGTCCAGCAAGATGCGTGGCTGTTCGGCCTTCATCACCTCGCGCAGCGAGGCTTCGAAATCCGGCGCCCTCTCGTTGAGCACATGGGCAGCGCCGATCTCCTTCAGAAGAGCGATCTGCTCATCGCGGCGCACGGTGACGACAGCCCGGAACCCCTCCTCCCTGGCCAGGCCGATGATCAGCTTGCAGAGCTGGCTGGCGCCGGCAGTCATGACGAAGGCCTTTTCGCCCTCCTGCTTGACGATGTCGAACATGGCGATCGCGGTAAGCGGATTGACGATCATCGCCGCACCGTCCTCGTCGCGCACCGTATCGAGGAGCGGAATGCAGGCCGCCGCCTCGGCAACGGCATACTCGGCCCACGAGCCCCAGTTGCTGAGTCCTGTGGCGAAGGCCACGCGCTTTCCGACAAGGCTCTTGGGGTAAGGCTCGTCGCCGCCGGCCACGACGGTGCCGACGCCCTCGAAGCCGGCCGGCCGGCCCTTGGCGCGCGGCTGGCCATACTGGCCCTTGATGAAGGCGACATCGGATGGATTGATCGAAGCCAGACTGACCTTGATCAGCGCCTGGCTCGGTCCCGGCGTTGGCACCGCGATGCTGCCCGGCTGAAGATAAGGCTCCATTGCCTCAAGCATGCTGCCGCTCGGCGTCTTGGTGTAACCATCACCGACAAGCAGCAGTGCCTTCATCTGGGACGGGACGGTCATCGGAATAATCCTTCTTTGCTGGCGGAGAGATCGCAACGGGCCGGGATTGACCGGGCGCTCAGATCTTCTCCTGTGTGTATTTCTTCAGCTCCGTGCGCGCCACCTGCCGCCGATGCACGGCGTCCGGCCCATCGGCAAGGCGCAAGGTTCTGAGATGCGTCCACGAGCGGGCCAGCGGCGTGTCCTGGCTGATGCCTTGCGCCCCGAACATCTGCACCGCCTCGTCGGTGACTTTCAGCGCGACGCGCGGTGCGATCACCTTGATCTGGCTGATCCAGGGAGCCGCGGCGCGCGCATCGCCCTGGTCGATCATCCACGCCGCCTTGAGGCACAGCAGCCGGGCCATCTCGATCTCCATGCGGCATTCGGCGATAATGTCGAAATTGGCGCCGAGTTTCGCCAGGGGCTGGCCGAAGGCCTCGCGGCGCACCGAGCGCTGGCACAGCATCTCCAGCGCCATCTCGGCCTGGCCGATGGCGCGCATGCAATGATGGATACGGCCGGGGCCGAGCCGGCCCTGCGCGATCTCGAACCCCCTGCTCTCGCCGAGTATCAGGTTCGATGCCGGTACCCGGACATTGTCGAAGCGAAGGTGCATGTGGCCATGCGGTGCGTCATCGTCGCCATAGACCTGCATGGCGCGGACCTTGGTCACGCCTTTCGCGCCGGCAGGCACCAGGATCATCGAATGGCGGCGGTGCTGTGGCTCCCCGTCGCCGCCAGTCCGCACCATGACGATGTAGATGGCGCAGCGCGGATCGCCCGCGCCCGATGCCCACCATTTCTCGCCATTGAGCACATAGTCGTCGCCCTGCCGCTCGCAGCGCATCGAAATGTTGGTGGCGTCGGACGAGGCGACATCCGGCTCGGTCATCAGATAGGCCGAGCGGATTTTTCCATCCAAAAGCGGCTCGAGCCAGGTCATCTTGTGCTCGGCCGTGCCATAGCGCTCCAGCACCTCCATATTGCCGGTGTCGGGCGCCGAGCAGTTGAAGGTCTCGGCGCCGAGATGCGCCTTGCCCATTTCTTCTGCAAGATAGGCGTATTCGACAGTGGAAAGGCCATAGCCGCGTCCCGAGCCGGTCAGCCAGAAATTCCAAAGGCCGCGCTCTCTCGCGGTCTTCTTCAGCCCTTCCAGGATTTCGCTTTGGCGCTTGCTGTAGACCCAGCGGTCGCCCGCCTTGCCGACTTCGCCCAGGAATTCCTTGTCGAGCGGCATGATCTCGTCGCGCACCATGGCCGCGACACGCGTGTGGATCGGCTTCAGCCGCTCGGTCATGCCGAGATTCATCTCCGTCATCGGTCGCTAACCCTTCATGCAAGCCGGGCATTTTGTCAGTGGCAAGGATGACCGCACTTCGGATAGCCTTGTCAACGCGAACCGTTTGCCCGCATGCCGAGCGCGGAGGATTGTGATGAGCTATCTCGACGAGCTGTTTGCGGTAGCCGGCAAGACCGCGCTGGTGACGGGAGCGGCGACCGGCATCGGCCGCATGGCGGCGACCGCGCTGGTCAGGGCGGGAGCCAGCGTGATGATCGCGTCGCGCAAGGGCGAGGATTGCATCAAGGTCGCCGGCGAGTTGAACGCGCTCGGCGCTTCTGGCCGCGCCGAGGGCTTTGCCGGCGACGTCTCCAGCGAAGCCGGCATTGCGGCGCTCGTCGCCGAGGTCAAGGCGCGGACCGACAGGCTCGATATCCTCGTCAACAATGCCGGCGTTTCCTGGGGCGCGCCGCTGGAGAGTTTTCCCTACTCGGCCTGGGCCAAGGTGTTCGGCGTCAATGTCACCGCGGTCTTCCATCTGACGCGCGAATTGCTGCCGCTGCTCGAAGCGGCCGCCAGCGACGACGATCCGGCCCGGGTGATCAATCTGGGTTCGGTGATGGGCACGCAGCCCTTGGCCGACGATGCCTATTCCTACGCCGCCTCCAAGGCCGCCGTTCATCATCTGACACGCACGTTGGCGCTTGAGTTCGCCGCCCGCCGCATCACCGTCAACGCCTTCGCGCCGGGGCCTTTCCAGAGTCGCATGACGGCGTTTGCCACCGGCACGGATGAACAGGCCAGGCATGTCGGCAGCCACGTCCCGATCGGCCGCATCGGCGCGCCAGATGACATTGCCGGCGCAACGCTCTATTTGTGCAGCCGTGCGGGCAACTATGTCACCGGCGCCATCCTGCCGATCGACGGCGGGCAGTCGGTGCAGCATGGATTGACCCTGTTCAAGGAATGACATGTTCCGGCCGCAGAAGCCGGAGATGAACTGGAGGACATGAGCGTGGAACCGATCAGTCTCGATGTGCTTCTGGCCAGTGTCGGCAAGGAAGTCGGCGTCTCACCGTGGCGTGTGGTCACGCAACGCATGATCGACCAGTTCGCCGACGCTACGGACGACCATCAGTTCATCCACTGCGATCCGGAGCGGGCCAAGCGCGAGACGCCGTTCGGCGGCACCATCGCGCATGGCTTTCTGTCGCTGTCGCTGTTGTCGGCGATGACCTTCGAGACCATGCCACCGCTGGAAAATGGCAAGATGGGGGTCAATCACGGCTTCGATTCGCTGCGCTTTCTGGCCCCGGTAAAGACCGGCGCCCGTATCCGCACCCATTTCGTGCTGGCCGACGTCAAGGTCCGGCCGTCGGGCTGGGTGCAGACAGCGCACGATGTGACGATTGAGATCGAGGGATCGAAGAAACCGGCGCTGACCGCCCGCTGGCTGACGCTGACCCTGATCGAACGCCAGCCCGAGACCGCATGAACGACGCCAACGCGCTCGACCAGGCAGCGCTCGCGCCTTACCTTGAGGCGGCAATACCGGGCTTTTCGGGGCTCGCCACGATCGAGAAATTCAAATCCGGCCAGTCCAACCCGACCTATCTTCTTAAGGCGGCCAGCAGCCGCTATGTGCTGCGCGCCAAGCCACCGGGGCGGTTGCTGAAATCGGCGCATCAGGTCGACCGCGAATTCCGCGTGATGAAAGCGCTTTCCGGCACCGCCGTGCCGGTGCCGAAAATGCTGCATCTGTCGGCCGAGGAGTCGCCGATCGGCCGCATGTTCTACGTCATGGATTTCCTCGACGGCCGCATCTTCTGGGATCCGGCACTGCCGGAGGCGCGCGACAATGACGAGCGCGCCGCGATCTACGATACCACGAACGCCACGCTCGCGGCCCTGCACGATGTCGACGTCGAGGCCGTGGGCCTGTCCGATTTCGGCCGGCCGGGCAATTATTTCGAGCGCCAGCTGGCACGTTGGACCAGCCAGTACCGTGCCTCGGAAACCGGCACCATCGCCGAAATGGACCAGCTGATCGCCTGGCTGGAAACGCATATGCCCGCCGATGATGGCCTGATATCGCTGGTGCATGGCGACTATCGGCTGGACAATCTGATCTTCGCGCCGGACCGGCCAAAGGTGCTGGCGGTGCTTGATTGGGAACTGTCGACATTGGGCCACCCCTTCGCCGACATCGCCTATCAGTGCATGCAATGGCGCCTGCCGCACGCCTCCGGCTTTCGCGGCTTGGGCGGTATCGACCGCGCCGCCCTCGGGCTGCCCTCGGAAGAGGACTACGTCGCGGCCTACTGTCGCCGGCGCGGGCTCTCCGGCATCGGCAACTGGACCTTCTTCCTCGCCTTCTCCTTCTTCAGGCTGGCCGCGATCTGCCAGGGCGTCTACAAGCGGGCGCTCGACGGCAACGCCTCCAATCCTGAAAAGGCCAAAACCTACGGCGAGGCGGTGAAGCTGCTTTCGCATCTCGCCGCCAGACTGATTGAGGACAAGGCATGACGGACAGCTTTGAGGGAGCAACGGTGCTGATCACGGGTGCCGCCGGAGGTCTCGGCCGCGGTGCCGCGAAAGGCTCCTTCATGACCGGGCACGCACTGGCCGTCGATGGCGGCGTCGGCGCCATCTGATCCTGCCGCTTGGGAACAGGCGATGCCCTTGTTCGTTTCCGTACAGCGTATATAATTAGCCACGTACACCAACCAAAAGAGGCACCAGACTTGCCGCTGAGCGTCCAGAAACGCCGCGAAAAACAAAAGGCCGAACTGCGCTCCGAGCTCGTCGAGGCCGCGCACAAGCTCGTCCAGGAAGAAGGTTATGAAGGCCTGACCATCCGCAAGCTGGCCAAGCGGGTCGGCTATGCGCCGATGTCGGTCTATTCCTATTTCGCCGACAAGCAGGACATCCTGTTCGCCCTGGCAGAAGATGCGTTCGAGACGCTTGCCCGCCGTATCGAGGAGCACCCGTCCGACGATCCGATCGAGGCCTTGCAGGCTGTGATGACCGAGTATGCCGCGTTCGGGCTCGGCAATCCCAACGAATACCGCACCGTCTTCATGACCGAAAAGACCAAACTGCCGGAAGGCAGGAGCTATGAAGACATGGAGGAAGGCAACCCGGCGATGAAGGTGCTCATCAAACGGGTCGAAGCCTGTGTCGCCGCCGGCAAATTGCAGGGCGATCCGCGCGCCATCGCCACCATGCTGTGGGCTGTCGGCCACGGCACGATCTCGCTGCTGATCACCTTTCCCTTCTATCCCTTTGGCGACCCTCAGGCTTTCGTGAAACGGATGTGCGATTTCACCCTTGCCACGCTGAGCACGCAAGACGTGCCACCGCTGACCGAGACGCCGGTCAACTGCTGATAGTCGCTTGTTTAATTCCCGGATCTCTTCCCGTCATCCCGGCCGAACCGGGGGCAATTCTTGGGTTAACAATAATTTATCGTACGCGTACGATTTTGGCTTGAACTTCCGGATCGACGGGCGTATCTGTACGGCATATCGTACATGTACGAACAGAATTCGCCCGTCGAAAACGGAGACTGACAATGAAAAAGACCCTCCTCACCCTAGCCGCCGTGCTGGCACTTTCGGGCTCGGCCTTCGCCGCCAGCGCCGCCCAGCCGGTCAAGCAGGCGCCTGCCGCCTGCGTTGACACCAAGACCCATGCGAAGCTTGACTGCAGCGCGACGGGATCGATCGAAAAAACGACCACCAGCTCGACCGAAGGCAAGAGCCCGCGGCTCGGCATCGACATCAATCCGTGGATCGTGCCGAACTTCTGATCCACGGCCCTCGAAAAAGGGGCCACGGAGCCCTTGGGGCCGGAACTGGCTCTCCGAACGACCCTATCAGGCGATCGTCAGCGGTCGCCTGGCAGCAGAACTCTCAAAGGCCGCGTCGATCAGCTTCTGCATGTCGGCGGCGCGCCGGAAGGACGGATCGCCGTTGAGGCCGGTGTTCAGCGCGTCGGCAAAGCGCCGGGCGTTGCGCTTGACATCCGGCGGCGTCAGCGTCCGCCAGCGTTGCTGGTCGACATCCTTGCCGAGGCAAGCTGACAGGCTTGATACCTTGCCGTCGGTCTCGACCTTGATGGCTCCCTTGGTGCCGTGCATGGCCAGCGACAGCTCATTGGTGTTGCCGGTCATGTAGCGGCTCGCCACGATCGTGGCGAGGGCGCCCGACTTCAGCCGCGCCGTCATCACCACGCTGTCATTGGCATCCAGCACGTAGTCGCCGATCCGGTCGCCGTCGGCCTTGGGAAACGTCACCAGATCGGCATGGAGACTGACGATATCCTCCGCCGCGCCGTAGGTGGCGAAGTCCAGTATGTGGATACCGACATCGCCCAGCACGCCTGTCGAACCATGCCGGCTCGACAGGCGCCACAGCCATTTGTCCTCGACCCGCCAGTCGCCCCAGGATTTGCTGACCAGCCAGCTCTGCTTGTAGCTCGCCTCGACATGGCGCAAATCGCCGATCTCGCCGGCCTGCACCATGCGCCGCGCTTCCTGGATCGCGGGCGAGTTGCGATAGGTCAGGTTGACCATGTTAACGACCCCGGCCGCCTCGGCCGCTTCCGTCATGGCCAGCGCATCGGCGTGGTTCGGCGCCAGAGGCTTTTCGCAGAAAATGTGCTTTTCCGTAGCCAGCAGGGCCAGCGTCGTTGCCTTGTGCACGCCGTCCGGCGTCGCATTGATGGCGGCATCGAACTGCCCCCAGGCGATCGCCGCCTCCAGGCTCTCGAAGAAATCGCCGATCCTGTTGGCGGCGGCAAACGCCGCCGCGCGGCCCGGCACCTGATCGACACAAGCGACGATCGTGCAGCCGGGAATCGCGGCAAATTCCTCGACGTGATGCCCGGCAATGCCGCCGGTGCCAAGCAGAAGCAGCCTGTGTGTCATCGGCCCAAGCCCCTCATCAACTCACCCCAGGCAACTCAGCCCCGATCAGCTCATGCCCTTATCGCCGTCGGCATGCAGGCGTAGGCCCTTTTGGACAATCTTCTCCTTGGCCTTGTCGGCCGGCACGTTGGGCGCATCAGTGATGCCGGCCCATGCCGGTGCCGGGTTGTGCGCCCAGTGCACGGCGTTGCGCAGCACCTGCTGCACGCCCTCATTGTGATAGATCGGATAGGTCTCGTGGCCGGGCGAGAAATAAAAGATGCGGCCGGCGCCGCGCTGATAGGTCAGCCCCGACCGGAACACCTCGCCGCCCTCATACCAGGAGATGAACACTGTCTCGAGCGGCTCCGGCACCGCGAACGGCTCGCCATACATTTCGGTCTCGCCGATCTCCAGGCATTCGCCGATGCCTTGCGCGATCGGGTGACCGCGGTTGATCGCCCAGACGCGCTCGCGCTCGCCCGCCTCGCGCCATTTCAGCGAGCAGGGCGTGCCCATCAGCCGCTTGAATATCTTCGAGTAGTGGCCGGAATGGAGCACGATCAGCCCCATGCCTTCCCAGACCCGCTTCTGCACGCGCTCGACGACCTCATCCTTGACCTCGCCATGCGCTGCATGCCCCCACCATAGAAGCACGTCGGTGGCGGCAAGGCGCTTTTCGCTCAGGCCATGCTCCGGTTCCTGCAAGGTGGCAGCGGTCGCCTCGATGCCCTTGTCCTGGTTGAGCGCGGCCGCGATGGTGCCATGCATGCCAAGGGGATAGAGGCCGCGCACGGTGGCATTGGTCTGCTCATGGACGTTCTCACCCCAGACAATGGCTCTTATCGTCATCTTTCCCTCTCCAAAGCGCTTTGAATATCGCATCCACTGAGGTGCTGGGAAGATGCCTCTCAACCAAAATTTCTCAAAATCAGGGCTGGCGAGCCTTGCGTCCGGGGACGGTCTTGGCCTTGCCGGGTTTCGCCGGCCCGCCCGGAATGGCCGACCCGGTGATGGACACCGGATCGCTGGCCGGGAACGTGTCCTCGAGACCCTCCTCGAGTTCCTCTTCGGCGTTGGCCTCGTGATGCCGCTCCTGCTCAAGCGAGCGAACCGCCGCCGTTTTCGCTGTGGTTTTCCTGGGCGATTTCGGCGCGGACTTCGACGGCATCGGTATTTCTCCCTCGACCTGTCGCCGCACAACGAATGCTGGCGGCAAACGTTCCGGGGTCAGCCGGCGGCGTCGCGGGCTCCCTCGGACAGAAAAGTAAAGACATAGTCCGAGAAGGAACGCCAGCATTCGACCCGGAAGGCGTCGTCGGCCGTACGCAACAGCACGATCTCTGCCTTGCCGAGAATGGTGCGCGAGGCTGCGCCCACCGGAAATGCGTCGAGCGACAGATCCTGCGGGCAGCCCGAATTGATCGCGGCTTCGGCCGCCGGACCGGTGACGGCTATGGCAATGTTGCGATGCGAGATGCCGACCGACGAATGCAAGGCGGAAACCCCTGCGCAATCGGCGAGCGGGTCTTTGCCGGCCTCGTCAATGACAAGCCATTCGTCCGGCCCAAGCCAAAGCGCCGTGCGCCCGGCTTTCGACGTTGAAGTCTTCGGCTTCTTCGGCAAGGTCACGCCGAGCGCCTTTGACAGGGCAGCGACGGAAGCCTCCGGCGCGCGCAGCGAGATGCGTTCCGCCGGCGGCAGGACCTCGACCTTGACACCTGTCGCGGAGACGCTGCGCCCGGCCAATGCCGGACGCCGCTCGGCCGAAGGCGAAGCCGTCGCGGTGGTCTTTGCAGCAGCCTTAGCCATTGAGGCGCCCTCCCGTCTCGTCGAAGAACACCATGCCGGTAACCTCCACTTCGATCACCCCGTTCGGCATCGGCACGTAAAGCGTGTCGCCCATCCGGTCACGGCCGCCGGCGACCAGCGCCAACGCTATGGAACGGCCGCAATTCTGCGACCAGTAGCTCGAGGTGACATGGCCGATCATCTTCATCGGGATTGCCTGTTTGGGATCCTCGACGATCTGCGCGCCCTCTTCCAGCACCACCTTCGGGTCCTTGGTCTTGAGGCCGACAAGCTGCTTGCGGCCCTTGGCGACCAGGTCCGGCCGCATCATGCCCCTGATGCCGACGAAGTCGGTCTTTTTCTTGCCGACCGCCCAGTCGAGCCCAGCGTCGTTCGGCGTCACCGTGCCATCCGTGTCCTGGCCGACGATGATATAGCCCTTCTCGGCGCGCAGCACGTGCATGGCCTCGGTGCCGTAGGCGGCGGCGCCATGCTTCTGGCCTTCGGCCCACAGCGCCTCCCAGACGGCCTGGCCGTAATCGGCCGGCACGTTGACTTCGAAGCCGCGCTCGCCGGTGAACGACATGCGGAACAACCTGGTCGGCACGCCGCAGATCTTGCCTTCGCGCACCGACATATGCGGCAGCGCCTCGTCGGACATGTCTATGCCTTCGACCAAGGGTTCGATAATCTTCCGCGCGCTCGGCCCCTGCACGGCGATGACCGCCCATTGCTCGGTGATCGAGGTCAGCCAGACATTCAAATGCGGGAATTCGGTCTGGAGATAGTCCTCCATATGGTTCATGACGCGCGGTGCGCCACCAGTCGTCGTCGTCACGTGGAAACGGTCCGGCGCCAGCCTGCCGACGACGCCGTCATCATAGATGAAGCCGTCCTCGCGCAGCATGATGCCATAGCGGCAACGGCCGGGCTCCAGCTTCTCCCACGGGTTGGTGTAGAGCAGTTCCATGAACTTGGCGGCATCCGGCCCGACCACTTCGATCTTGCCCAGTGTCGAGGCGTCGAACAGGCCTGCCTGGTTACGGACGGCGACGCATTCGCGGTCGACCGCGGCATGCATGTCTTCGCCGGCCTTGGGGAAATACCAGGCGCGCTTCCACTGGCCGACATCCTCGAACACGGCACCATGTGCCTCTGCCCACGGATGGATCGCCGTCTTGCGCGTCGGATCGAACAGCGGCCCGCGCGCATGGCTGACGATCGCGCCGAAGGTGACAGGCGTGTAAGGCGCGCGGAACGTGGTCAGGCCGACCTCCGGGATCGGCTTGCCCAGCATTTCCGCCGCGATCGCCAGTCCATGCATGTTGGAGGTCTTGCCCTGGTCGGTCGCCATGCCGTTGGTGGTGAAGCGCTTGACGTGCTCGATCGAGCGCATGCCTTCATGCACCGCCTGGCGGATGTCCTTGGCGGTAACGTCGTTCTGGAAATCGACAAAGGCTTTCACCGTCGTGTCCGGCCCGGCCCCCGGCGCGGCGCCCAGCATGCCGCGCGACCAGTTCTCCGAGGCATCGACCTTCGGCTTCGTGCCCTTGGCGGTTTTGGCGCCGGCATCCTTGGCCGCCTTGGCGCCCGCCGCATAGGCCTCGTCCACCGTGGCCGACAAGCCGTCGGTGCCGTTGCAAGCGCCGACCGAGACGCAGTCCTGCGCATAAGTGCCCGGCACGAAGCGCTGAGTCTCGTCGTTGAAGGCGACTTTGCCGCGCGACTGCGAGAACAAATGCACCGACGGCGTCCAGCCGGCCGACATCAGGATTGCATCGACGGGAATGGTGCGCTCGCCGCCGCCATTCTTCGGCTGTACCGTCATCGACGCCACGCGCAGTTTGCCGCCGGCGCGGATCACCGCGCGGCCGAAATTGATCTCGATGCCGAGCGCCCTTGCCTCGTCGATCACCGGACCGGTCGGATTGTCGCGCAGGTCGACGATCGCCGCGACATTGACGCCGGCCTTCTTCAGGTCGATCGCCGCCGCGTAAGCCGAGTCATTGGCGGTATAGACGCCGACATTCCTGCCGACGGCCACGCCATAGTGGTTGAGGAAGGTGCGCGCCGCGCCCGCCAGCATAATGCCCGGCCGGTCATTGTTGGCGAACACCATATGGCGCTCGATGGCGCCGGAGGCCAGCACGACGCGCTTGGCGCGGACCTGCCAGAGCCGTTCGCGCGGCAGATCATGGCCGGGAGCCTTGAGGTGATCGCTGACGCGCTCGACCAGGCCGACGAAATTCTGCGCGTAGTAGCCGAACGCCGTGGTGCGCGGCAGCACGCGGACATTGTCCATCGCGCTCAGCCTGGCGATGGCCGCTTGCGCCCAGGCAAAACCGTCCTGGCCATCGATCTTCGCTCCACTCTCGAAACGCAGGCTGCCGCCAAACTCGGCCTGCTCGTCGGCCAGGATGACGCGTACGCCGGTCTCGGCCGCCGCAAGTGCCGCCGCGATGCCGGCGGCACCGCCGCCCAGCACCAGCACGTCGCAATGAGCATAGCGCGAGGAATAATGATCGGGATCAGGCTTGTTCGGAGAAACGCCAAGGCCGGCGGCTTCGCGGATCTTGGGCTCGTAGAGGCTCTTCCAGGCCGCCTTCGGCCACATGAAGGTCTTGTAGTAGAAGCCGGCCGAAAACATCGGCGACGCGATGTCGTTGACCGCGCCGACGTCGAAGGCGAGCGACGGCCAGCGGTTCTGCGAGTTGGCGGCGAGCCCGTCATAGAGCTCCTGCACGGTCGCGCGCACATTGGGCGTCTTGCGCGCGTCGTCGCGTACGATCTGCACCAGCGCGTTGGGCTCTTCCGCGCCGGCGGACAGCACGCCGCGCGGCCGGTGGTATTTGAACGAGCGACCGACCAGATGCACGCCATTGGCAAGCAGTGCCGAGGCCAGCGTGTCGCCCTCGATGCCGCTATAGGACCGGCCGTCGAAGCTGAACCGCGCGGTCTTGGCCTGGCTGAGGCGACCGGCGCTCGGAATGCGGAATGCGCCGCTCATTTGGCAACCACTTCGTTGGAGTTTTTGGGCAGCTTGGTGGGTTTCGGCTCGCCGGCCTTGTAGGTCATGACGAACTTGTCGGTCACGGTGTCACGCACGGCATTGAAGAAGCGGGCGCAGCCATGCATGTGCCGCCAGCGCTCGTAGATGATGCCCTTAGGGTTCGAGCGGATGAAGAAGAACTTCTCGAAATCGTCGTCGCTCTCGCCGGCCATGTTGGCCGAACGCGCTATATGCGCCTCGCCGGCGTTGCGGAACTCGAGTTCCGGGCGCTCTTCCTCGCAATAGGGGCAGCGGATGAGAAGCATTTTTCGTTGATCCTACAATTCGCCATGGCCGACGCGGGCGCCGGCGGGTTGGTCGCAAAGCTTCTGGCCCATTGTCATGAAGGGAGCGACGAGCCGCAGCCGCTCCTCGACGCTAGCCGAGGCACGAAACAGGTCGCGATTGGCCATGTTGCCGAGTGTCAATTGCATCGGGTCCGTGGTGACGATGACGCCGCGCGGTTTCAAATTCTCGTCCTCGTCCAGGCCTTCCGGCCGGCCTTCAAAGAACATCACGACTTTCTGGCCGGCGCTCCACACACAGGCGAGCATTCCCTCGTCGATCGAAAACGGCCATGCGGTCTCGTTGCCGGCGCGGCTGATCGGCTGCAGCCGCACTTCCTCCGGCGTCGGAAAATGGAACATGCCCTGTTCCCCCGCCAGCATCAGCGGCATCGCGACAGCCATTTCGGCCATCATCAGTGCGCCACCGCCGCCGCTGCCGCCTCGTCGATAAGACGGCCGGTGCGGAAGCGTTCGATGGTGAAGGGCGCGTTGATCGGATGCGGATCGTCCTTGGCGATTGTGTGGGCAAAGACATGGCCCGAGCCCGGTGTCGCCTTGAAGCCGCCCGTGCCCCAGCCGCAATTCACGTAGAGGCCGGGCACCGGCGTCTTGGCCAGGATCGGCGAGCGGTCGGGCGTCACGTCGACGATGCCGCCCCACGAGCGCAGCATCTTCATGCGCGTGAAGATCGGGAACATCTCGCAGATGGCGTCGAGCGTATGCTGCAATATGTGAAGCCCGCCGGTCTGCGAATAGGAGACATACTGGTCGGTGCCGGCGCCGATCACCAGTTCGCCCTTGTCGGACTGCGAGATGTAGGCATGCACGGTGTTCGACATCACCACGCAGGGCACCACCGGCTTGATCGGCTCCGACACCAGCGCCTGCAGCGGATAGCTCTCCAGCGGCATACGCACGCCGGCCATGTTCATGATCACCGAGGAGTGTCCGGCGGCGACGACGCCGACCTTCTTGGCGCCGATGAAGCCGCGTGTCGTCTCGACGCCGGTGACCGCGCCGTTCGGTGCCCGCTTGACCCCGGTCACCTCGCAATTCTGGATGATGTGGACGCCGCGCGCCGAAGCGCCGCGCGCATAGCCCCAGGCGACGGCATCGTGGCGCGCCGTGCCGCCCCGGCGCTGCAGCGCCGCACCCACCACCGGGTAGCGCGCATCTTTCGAGGTATTGAGCGGCGGGCAGAATTCCTTGGCCTGCTCCGGTGTCAGCCATTCATTGTCGATGCCGTTCAGCCGGTTGGCGTGGACATGGCGCTTCAGCACCTGGATGTCGTGCACATTGTGAGCGAGCATCATGACGCCGCGCGCCGAATACATGACGTTGTAGTTGAGTTCCTGGCTCAGCCCATCCCACAGCTTCAGCGCGTGGTCGTAGATGCCGGCGCTCTCGTCATAGAGATAGTTGGAACGGATGATGGTGGTGTTGCGGCCGGTGTTGCCGCCGCCCAGCCAGCCCTTTTCCAGCACAGCGACATTGGTGATGCCGTGCACCGTGGCAAGATAATAGGCGGTGGCCAGGCCATGGCCGCCGGCACCGACGATGATGACGTCGTATTCCTTCTTGGGCTCGGGCGAGGACCATTGCTCCTCCCAGCCCTTATGGCCGCGCATGGCCTCGCGGGCGATGGCGAATACCGAATATTTTTTCAACGTCCCAGCCTCTCGCCAAAAAGGTCTCGCAAAATGGCGCAGGGGCATTCACTCGGCCCCGGCGCGCGAGGTGTATCACTAGCGAAACAGCGCTGCCACCCTTGCGCTGTTTGCGACGGCGCTTGCCGTTTTGCGCCGTGGTGAAAAAGACGCCCGCTAGGCATCGGCACATTGGCCGGTTTCGGGTCGCCCGTCCGATCCCGGCTACCGCCAGGCCATCCGATGCCTCGAGCTTCACCACGGGCATCGCGCTGTTTGCCGACGGCGATCTCGATCAGCCGGACGTAAAAGGGCTTCAAGGCGATGAGGCCGTCCGTCACTTTTACCAGTCCGCCGGGCTTGCTTTTTTGGCGCGATTTGACGATCTCGTTTCCTGTCGAAACGGGTCTTCTTGCCGAAAAAGGTCCTGGAACCATGATGCTGATCCGAACCTACGTCGCCGCGAGCGCAATCGAGGGCGTCGGCATGTTCGCCGCCGAGCCGATCCGGAAAGGCGCCTCGATCTGGCGCCTCGATCCCGATTTCGACCGGCTGATCCCGATGGACAAATACGAGGCGGCGCCGCCGCCTCTGAAGGAATTGCTCGACCGCTACGCCTATCCGAGTCCCGATCGGCCGGGTTTCATGGTCTATGAGGTCGACAATGGCCGCTTCATGAACCATTCGGCGACGCCGAACACCGACTTTTCGCAATATGGCGGCGCGACCGCCACCCGCGACATTGCAATTGGCGAAGAGATCACCTGTGATTATGGCGAGTTCTTCGAGGATTTTGAGCGGCTGCATCTGGCCACGGCGTAGTCGGCCCCCTATCTCTTGTCCATTCGTGGCGATTAGGCCGCCGTCCTTCATTTCGGCTGTGGACAGCGCGGTCTGATTCTGCTATCAGCCGCCACAATTCGTGGTGTCGACCGCTGCGGAGGCTAGTGGCTATGGCCGCCTGCCTATTAATATCAAACCCGAAAGACAGGATTGCCCGTGCAGGTACTCGTCCGCGACAATAACGTTGATCAGGCGCTTCGCGCGCTGAAGAAGAAGATGCAGCGCGAAGGCATTTTCCGCGAAATGAAGATGCGTGGTCACTACGAGAAGCCTTCCGAGAAGCGCGCCCGCGAAAAGGCTGAAGCCGTGCGCCGCGCCCGCAAGCTGGCCCGCAAGCGCGCACAGCGCGAAGGCCTGCTGCCGATGACGCCGCGTCCGGTGGCTGCCGGTGCTGCCGGTGCAGCGCGTCCGCCGCGCTGATTATCGCCAATATTTCGTCCTTTTCGAAGGATACCAAGGTGGCGCGATGCGGAATCGCCGCCACCTTTTTGTTTAGAGCATGTGCGCCCGCCTGGGCGCGCAACATACGCTCTGACACTTTATGACATTGTGACCGGCCCGGAGGGGGGATCCGGACCTGAACGACGCGGCAAGTGAGGACAGGGCAGACATGAACGCAACAAGCGTGGAGCGGGGGACCGCATTGCGTGGTTTCGCCCTGACAGCGGCCCTGCTTTCCGGACTGGTGCTTGCCGCCTGCCAGACGTCGGGCCCGGCCGGCGAGTTCAACAACATCGACAAGGCGCAGGGGTCGAGCGAGAACATCTCCTCGCTGTCGGCGGTCATCCAGCGCAATCCCCAGGATCCCGAAGGCTACAATGTGCGAGGCTCGGCCTATGGCCGGGGCGGCCAGTACCAGGCGGCGCTCAAGGACTTCAACCAGGCTATCCAGCTCAATCCGAATTTCTACCAGGCCTATTCGAACCGCGCGCTCATCCAGCGCTTCCTCGGCAATCAGGAAGCGGCGCTTGCCGACTACAACCGCTCGATCCAGATCAACGGCAATTATGATGCCGCCTATATCGGCCGCGGCAATCTCTATCGCAAGGCGGGCCGCACCCAGGATGCCTTCAACGATTTCCAGAAGGCGATCCAGCTCGACACCACGGACGCCCGCGCTTATCACAATCGGGGCCTGATCTATCAGAGCCAGGGCCAGCACAAATTCGCCATCGAGGATTTCTCGACCGCCATCTCGCTGGCCCCTGATGCCGCGGAGCCTTACAACGGGCGCGGCCTCTCCTACCTGGCGACGGGCGACGAGGACAATGCCTTCTCCGATTTCAACATGGCCATCAAGCTCGACGGCCAGAATGCCGAGGCCTGGGCCAACCAGGCGCTGATCTACGAGAAGCGCGGCGACAAGGCGAAGGCGGCGAAATCCTATCACGAAGCCGTGCGCCTCAACCCCAGCTACCAGCCGGCCAAGGATGGCCTCGCTCGCGTCAGCTGACAGCCGGCTAAGTATTGTGGGTCGGGTTGCGTGTCCGAAAGACACGCGCTGCCGCAGATCGCCGCCATCTCGCAACCGCGCGTTAACCCCCGCAACAAGCCGTTAACCCTTGCCTTGTTCGCGCCAAGTTTTCGGCGGAACGGTCTGGTCACCCAAGCCGTTATTTCAAAGCATTTTGCGAAAGGACCCTCCCCCATGATCAAGAGACTCGTCTGCGCCGCGGCACTCGCCACGACCGTATTTGCTGCCGCTCCGACCAGTGCCGGAAAGCTGCAACTCGGCACGCTCGACTGCACCATCGATGGCGGTACCGGCTACATCGTGGCGTCCAACAAGGGTGTGTCCTGCGTCTTCCGCCCCCACCATCATGGGCCGTCGGAGATCTACACCGGCGTCATCTCCAAGCTCGGCGTCGACCTCGGCAAGACGCGTCAGGGCCAGCTCGTCTGGGCGGTTCTTGCCGCGACCCGCGACGCCGGCGACCTTGCCGGCAGCTATTATGGCGTGAACGCCGAGGCCAGCGTCGTCACCGGCGGCGGCGCCAATTTGCTGGTCGGCGGCTTGGACAGCGCCTTTATGCTGGAGCCACTCAGCGTGCAGGCGCAGACCGGCGTCAATCTTGCCGTGGCCGTGACCTCGCTTGAGCTGATCCATTCGCTCAAGTGAGTGGATGGAGCAACTCCAGGAGAAGTGTGAAACGGGTATCCCTACCGAATTGCCTTAGGACGGCTGCAGGCTCCACGATCCCTCACCCTGCGGCGCGGAACCGGATAGGATGGTTCCGCGCCGTTTGATTTGGGGGGACCGCCATGCCGAAGACAGCCATTGCCGCTGCCGTGATCGCAACCGTGCTTGCCGGCGCGGCGCAAGCAGAGGACGGCGGAATAGAGCTCGGCACGCTTGAATGCGCCATATCAGGCGGCACCGGTTTCATTTTCGGCTCGAGCAAGGATCTGAGCTGCACCTTCACTCCGACCGACAAAACCTTCGCGCCGGAAGCCTATTTCGGCGCCGTCAACAAATACGGCCTCGACATCGGCACTACGAAGCAGGCGGTGATGCAATGGCTGGTGCTGACGCCGCTGAAGAACATCTACGCGCCCGGCGCGCTGGCGGGCGACTATGTCGGCGCTAGCGCCGAGGTGACGGCGGCCGTCGGCGCCGGCGCCAATCTTTTGATCGGCGGCTCCTCGCAGGCCTTCACCCTCCAACCGCTCAGCCTGCAGACCCAGACCGGCATAAATCTCGCCATCGGCGTCAGCCAGTTCCAGCTGCGCAGCACAGAGAACTGATTGCTTCGCGAACGCGGCCAATCGCGGGAGACGGCCGCGGAACGCACTCTCAAAAAACCGCTTGAGCTCAGGCGCGGTTGAGGTCCTACAAGCCCGCCCCAGGCAAACGACGCCTGGTGCGGCGCACGATCCCGATGCGCATGGTCCTGCCGGAAAGCCTTGCTGGCTTCTGGTGCCATGCGCCGGCGTCGAGACATGCAGAGGCAGGGGTGAAGATGACTGAAATCAGCACAAACAGGGTCGACTGGCGCGCCTTGTGGGCGAGCGGCGACCTGGCGCGCTTCTGCTTCATCAGTCTCGGCATCCTGCTGCACGCCACCAATGAGACGATGGTGGCGACGGTCATGCCGGCCATGGTCGGAGAACTGGCCGGCGTGCAGCTCGTCGGCTGGTCCCTGGCAATCTACGAGCTTGGCGCCATTGTCGCCGGTGCTGCCGCCGGACGGCTGGTGAGCTATGTGGCGTTGCGCACCACCATGGTGGTCGCGGCACTGCTCTACGCCGCCGGGGCGCTGATCTGCGCCACCTCGCCGTCCATGCAATTGTTCCTTGCCGGCCGCCTGATCGAGGGGCTGGGTGGCGGCGCGCTGGTATCGCTGGCCTTCGTCTCGGTCGAGCGGC
Organism: Mesorhizobium sp. B2-4-12; assembly: GCF_006441575.1. Taxonomy (NCBI): domain Bacteria; kingdom Pseudomonadati; phylum Pseudomonadota; class Alphaproteobacteria; order Hyphomicrobiales; family Phyllobacteriaceae; genus Mesorhizobium; species Mesorhizobium sp. B2-4-12. The sequence goes on along the minus strand of NZ_VFVC01000014.1, from coordinate 29,373 downwards.
TGTTTTCGCGCGCCATCTGGCCGCAGCTCTTCGGCATCATGTCGGCGATCTGGGGCGTCGCGGCGTTCAGCGGCCCGCTGCTCGGCGCGATCATGACCGAGCTCCTGTCGTGGCGCTGGGCCTTCGGCGTCTTCACCTTGGGCGGCACCGCCATGGCGCTGGCGAGCTTCCTCGTGCTCGACACGCCGGAGGCGAAGAAACCCGCGACAAGCGCGGGCAAGGCCCCGCCCTTTCCGTTCGCGGCCCTCGGCTGCCTTGCCGTCGCGGTGGTGCTGATCGCCTCGGCCGGCGTCGATATCGCCCTGCTGCGCTCTTCGCTGCTGATCGTGCTTGGCCTGGCGGGTCTCGCGCTGTTTTTCTACATCGACGGGCTGAAGCCGCGCTCGCGGCTTTTCCCGGCGCGGCTGTTCTCGTGGCGCACACCGGTCGGCGCCGGCATGACCATGGTCGCCGCCTTTTCTATCGCGACCTGCTCCTTCGGCGTCTACGGACCCCTGCTGCTGACCAGCCTGCACGACATTCCGCTGCTCACCACCGGCTACATCATCGCCGCCGAATCGATCGCCTGGTCGATCCTGTCGATCCTCGTCGCCAACGCCCCGCCGCGGCGTGAGCGGCTGATCATCGTCTGTGGCGCATTGATGATCGCCGCGGGCATAGCTGGCTTTGCCTACACGATACCGCTGGGCTCGATCCCGCTGATCCTGGTCTGCGCCCTTTTGCAAGGCGGCGGCTTCGGCGTGGCCTGGCCATTCCTGACCCGCGTCATCGTCGCCTCCGCCCCGGACGACGAGCAGACCATCGCCTCGGCCGCGGTGCCGACCATGCAGCGCATCGGCTATGCCGTGGGTGCGGCCCTTGCCGGCATCGTCGCCAACGCCAGTGATTTTTCGCAAGGACTGAACCACGACGCGGCGGCCAATGTCGCGAGCTGGCTGTTCCTTGCTTTCGTGCCGCTTGGGCTGCTCGGCTGTCTCGCCGCCCTCCGGATGTCGGCGGCCGCGAACCGGCCGCTGGAAGCCACCGGCTGACTTGGGGTCAATCGAAGCGCCGTCTCAATCGACACGCAGGCGGTAGCCGACACCGGTTTCGGTGGTGATGTAGCGCGGCTGGTCGGGAGTCTTCTCGATCTTCTGCCTGAGCTGCCGGACATAGACCCTGAGATACTGCACGTCGGTGGTATCCCCCCAGATCTGCTTCAGGATGAAATGGTGGGTCAGCACCTTGCCGGCATGCTGCACCAGGATGCGCAGGATGTCGTATTCCTTCGGCGAGAGCTTTATCTCCCTGCCCTCGACCTTGACGATGCGCTTGACCAGGTCGACGCTGAGGTCGCCGCTCTGGAAAACCGGCTTCTCGCCCTGTTGCTGGAACTTGTGCCGCAGCGCCACGCGGATGCGCGCAACCAGTTCGTTCATGCCGAACGGCTTGGTGACATAGTCGTCGGCGCCGAGTTCGAGCGCGTTGACGATGCCCGCCTCGTCGGTGCGGCTGGAGAGGATGACGACGGGAACGTCCACGCCTTCGTCACGCCATTTGCGCAAGAGTTCATGGCCGCCCATGCCCGGCAGGCCGAGATCGAGCAACACCAGGTCGGGCCTTTCCTGTTCCATCAGTTCGATCGCCACCTTGGCGTTCGGCGCCTCGCTGACCGCATAGCCCTGGCTGGCGAGGCCGACCCGGAGCAGCTTGCGGATCGGCGGCTCGTCATCGACTACCAGTATCCTGACATTCGAATTCGTCATCAAAGCTGACCCACGCTGGGCCCGTCACCACGATTGCCGATATCGGCCGGCACCGGCATCCTGATGGTGAAAGCAGCACCGGGACGGTCGCTGCGATTGGTGGCCGAGATCGTGCCGCCCATCGCTTCGACAAAGCCGCGGCAGATCGACAGGCCGAGCCCGGTGCCGGCGCGCACCTGATCGCCCTTGCGCACCCGATAGAAGGTGTCGAACACGCGTTCCAGATCCTGCGCCGGAATGCCTGGTCCCTCATCCATGATCTGCACGACGACGGACCCATTGTCGGTCCATCCCTGCACACCGATCGTCGAGCCGGGTGGCGAATATTTCGACGCATTGTCGAGAAGATTGAACAGGACCTGTTCGAACAGCACGGGATCGAGCTTCGGCATCGGCAGGTCAGGCGGAATATCGACCGTGATCTTGTGTTCGCTGGTGATCTTGCGGGCGCGGTCGAGCGCCGTGCCGACGATATCGCCGACATAGTGGAGGGCACAGTTCGGCTCCATCGCACCGGATTCGATCTTGGTCATGTCGAGCAGATTGGCGATGAAGCGGTTCAGCCGTTCCGACTCGTCGATCACCGTCGACAGAAGCTCCGCCCTGTCCTGCTCGGGGAGATCAGGCGCGAATTCCTTGAGCGTGCCGGCCGCCCCCATGATGGCCGAGAGCGGCGTTTTCAGATCATGCGAAATCGAGGTCAGCAGGGCCGAGCGCAGCCGGTCGGCCTCGGCGGCGAGCTTGGCCCGGTCGACGTCGGCGACCAGTTGGATGCGCTCGATCGCCACCGCAGCCTGGTCGGCCAGCGCGTCGAGCAGGCGCTGTTGCTCGGGCGTCAGCAGCGGGCCCTGCTTGTCATTGTCGAGGCCGACGACACCGAGCGCGGTGCGCCCCGTGCGCAAGGGAAGATAGAGGCGTTTGGCGCCGGGCAGCGTGTCGGCGCCGCGCCCGGCGGCACGGTTGTGCTCCCAGGCCCAGCGGGCGGCGGCGATGTCGGCCTCGGCCAGCGTGTCGTCGGGCGGATAACCGGCCTTGACGGTTATGGTGCCGTCTTCGGGCAGAAGCAGCACCACGCGCAGCTTCAGCATCGAGGCGATCTGGAAGGCGGTGGCCCAGAGAACGTCATCGAGCGTACCGGCGCCGGCGAGCTTCTTGGAGAACAGATAGATGTCTTCCGTGGCCCGCGCCCGCGAGCGTGCGGCGACCGCCTGACGCTGCACGCGGGCCGTCAGGTCGCTGGCGATGACGGCGACGACCAGGAACACGCCGAGCGCGACAATGCTCTCCGGATCCCGGATCGTCAGCGTGTAGCGCGGCTCCAGGAAGAAATAGTTGAAGGCAACGGCGCTGACGACGCAGGCATACAGGGCCGGCCAGAGACCACCGGCGACGGCGGACGTCAGCACCCCGATGAGGAAGATGATCGCGAGGTTGCGAACGTCGAGAAACTGGTCGAGCAGGACGGCGAAAGCGAGCGAGCCGGCGACAAAAGCGGTAGCCTTGAGATAGGGCCGGATCTGGAATTGCCATTGCTCGTCGGCCGCCTTGACGCTTCTCGAACTTGCCTCGCTATCCCGCTCGGTCCCGGAAATGACATGGACGCTGATGTCGCCGGCGTTGCGGATCAGGTCATAGGTGAGCGATCCCTCGATCAGTTCGCGCCAGCGCGACCGGGTCGGCCTGCCGACCACGATATGGGTGAAGTTGTTCGCCGTCGCGTGGCGGACAATGTCCTGCGCGACGTTCTGGCCGGGAATGGTCGTCACCTCGGCGCCGAGCTGCTCGGCAAGGCGCATCAGCGTGGCGAGGCGGTCCTTGTCTTCCTCGGACATGCCGGCCGAGCGAGGCGTATCCACATGAAGCGCCGTCCATGGCGCGCGAAGCCGGTCGGCCAGCCTGCGGGCGTAGCGGATGCGGGCAGCACCGCCTGGACGCGCATCGACGCAGACGAGAACCCGTTCCCCGGCAGCCCACGGTCCCGAAATGGCGTGCGCCTGCATGTGGTTGAGCAATTGCTCGTCGACGCGCTGGGCCGTGCGGCGCAGCGCCAGCTCCCGCAGCGCCGTCAGATTGCCCGGCGAGAAATAGTTCTCGATGGCGCGTTGCGCGGTGTTGGGGAAATAGACCTTGCCTTCCTGCAGCCGCTTGATCAGGTCATCGGGGGTCAGATCGATGATTTCGACGTCGTCGGCCTGGTCGATGATGGAATCGGGAACCGTCTCGCGAACCCTGACCCGCGTGATCTGGGCGACGACGTCGTTCAGGCTTTCGACATGCTGGATGTTGAGCGTCGTGTAGACGTCGATGCCTCGCGCCAGGATTTCCTGGACGTCGAGGTAGCGCTTGGGATGGCGGCTGCCGGACGCGTTGGTGTGGGCGAGCTCGTCGACGAGGACCAGCGCCGGGCGCCGGGCGAGGATGGCATCGATGTCCATCTCGTCGAGAATACGCCCCCTGTAGTGGACCTTGCGGCGGGGAATGACTTCATAACCCTCGACCAGGGCCTGGGTTTCCCGGCGGCCATGCGTCTCGACGACGCCGATCACCACATCGATGCCGTCGGCCAGCCTGGCACGACCCGACATCAGCATTTCGTAAGTCTTGCCGACACCGGGCGCCGCGCCAAGGAATATCCGCAGACGGCCGCGCCCCTCCCGCTCGGCATGCTCGAGCAGCGCATCGGGGGAAGGTCTGTTTTCGCTGCTTCTCTCTTCCGGCATTGGAACCGATCATGTATGGCACCGGGGATGCTGTCGATCCCCGGCGCCTGCCATCAACTATTTCGCGGCGTCCAGCGCCATGTTGAGCGCCAGCACGTTGACCACAGGCTCTCCCACGAAACCGAGTTCCCGGCCTTCGACCTGGCCGTCGACGAGCGCCTTGACCTTGGCTTCGTCGATGCCCCTGGCCTTGGCCACGCGGGGCACCTGGAAATAGGCGGCCTCCGGGCTGATATGCGGGTCGAGGCCGCTGCCGGACGTCGTGACGAGATCCATCGGCACCGGCGCGTTCGGGTTTTCCGCCTTCAGCTTCCCGGCATCGCCCTTGATGCGCTCGATCAGCTTGGGATTGGTCGGGCCGAGATTGGAACCGCCGGAGGCGCTGGCGTCATAGCCGTTGCCGGCGGCCGAAAGCCTGCCATGGAAATACTTGTCGCTGGCGAATGCCTGGCCGATCAGTTCGGAGCCGATCACCTTGCCATCCTTTTCGATCAGGCTGCCATTGGCCTGCTTCGGGAACAGCGCCTGCGCGATTCCGGTCATGCCCAGCGGATAGACCAGGCCGGTCAGCACGGTGAAGAAAGCGATCATGACGATCGCGGGTCTGATTTGCTTGAGCATCGGAACGATCCTTATGCGAGGCCGAGGGCCGTGACGGCCAGGTCGATTATCTTGATGCCGGCGAACGGCACTATGATCCCGCCAAGGCCGTAGACGAGGAGGTTGCGGCTGAGCAGCGCACCGGCGCCGATCGCCCTGTATTTGACGCCGCGCAGCGACAGCGGGATCAGCGCGATGATGATCAGCGCGTTGAAGATGATGGCCGACAGGATGGCGCTCTGCGGTGTCGCCAGATGCATGATGTTGAGCGCTTGCAGCGGACCGGTGGTTTGGCCGGGCGCGACGTAGAAGACCGCGAACATGGCCGGAATGATGGCGAAGTATTTGGCCACGTCGTTGGCGATGGAGAAAGTGGTCAGCGAGCCGCGCGTCATCAGCAGCGCCTTGCCGATCTCGACGATCTCGATCAGCTTGGTCGGGTCGCTGTCGAGATCGACCATGTTGCCGGCTTCGCGAGCGGCGACCGTGCCGGTATTCATGGCGACCCCGACATCGGCCTGGGCGAGCGCCGGCGCATCGTTGGTGCCGTCGCCGCACATGGCGACCAGTTTGCCCCTGGCCTGCTCGTCGCGGATCAGCTTCAGCTTGTCCTCGGGCGTCGCCTGGGCAAGGAAGTCGTCGACGCCGGCTTCCGCCGCGATGGCCGCCGCCGTCATCGGGTTGTCGCCGGTGATCATCACCGTGCGGATGCCCATCTTGCGCAGCTCGGCGAAACGCTCGCGGATGCCGCCCTTGACGATATCCTTGAGGTGGACGATGCCGAGCAGGCGCCCGTCCCGCTCGACCGCCAGCGGCGTGCCGCCGGACTTTGCGACCTCGTCGGCAATCGCCTGCAAGTCGCGCACGGTGTCGCTGCTCGGGCGCGCGCCATTGGCAGCGACGGTCGACTGGTTGACATGGGCGAGCACGGAATCGACCGCGCCCTTGCGCACCGAGGAGCCGTCGATGTCGACACCGCTCATGCGGGTCTGCGCGGTGAACGGCACGAAGGTCGCATGCAACGTCGCCATGTCGCGGGCACGGACGGCGTATTTCTCCTTGGCCAGCACGACGATCGAGCGGCCCTCCGGCGTTTCGTCGGCGAGCGAGGCAAGCTGCGCCGCGTCGGCCAGTTCCTGCTCGGTGACGCCCTTGACCGGACGGAACTCGGTCGCCTGGCGGTTGCCGAGCGTGATGGTGCCGGTCTTGTCGAGCAGCAGCGTGTCGACGTCGCCCGCCGCTTCCACGGCCCGTCCGGACATGGCCAGCACGTTGAAGCGCACCAGCCGGTCCATGCCGGCGATGCCGATGGCCGACAGCAGCGCGCCGATCGTGGTCGGGATCAGGGTCACGAACAAAGCGACAAGCACGGTGACCGAAATATAGCCGCCGGAATAGGACGCAAAACTCGGGATGGTCGCCGTGGCCAGCACGAAGATCAGCGTCATGCCGACGAGCAGGATGTTGAGCGCGATCTCGTTCGGCGTCTTCTGGCGTTCGGCGCCTTCGACCAGCGAGATCATGCGGTCAAGGAATGTGTGTCCGGCGGCGGCGGTGATGCGGACGCGGATCCAGTCGGACAGCACCTGGGTGCCGCCGGTGACCGCCGAGCGGTCGCCGCCGGATTCGCGGATCACCGGCGCGGATTCGCCCGTGATCGCCGCCTCGTTGACCGAGGCGACGCCTTCGATCACCTCGCCGTCGGATGGGATGATGTCGCCCGCTTCGACCAGCACGGCGTCGCCGACCTTCAAGCTGGTGCCGGGCACCGTCTGGAACTTGGTGCGGTCCTCGCCGGTCAGCAGCTTGGCCTGCGTCTCGGTGCGCGCCTTGCGCAGCGAATCCGCCTGCGCCTTGCCGCGCCCCTCGGCGACGGCTTCGGCGAAATTGGCGAAGAGCACCGTGAACCAGAGCCAGATGATGATCTGCAGCGTAAAGCGCGGATCGCCACCGCCGGTGAGGAGATCCTTGACGAACAGCACTGATGTCAGCGCCGTAACCACCGCGACGACGAACATCACCGGATTGCGGGCCAGAGTGCGTGGATCGAGCTTGCGGAATGCGCCGCCGATGGCGGGCCACAGGATGCGTGCATCCATGATGCTCGCGGATTTTGAGTGTCTCATCTTGAAGCTCCAGCTTCGCTGTTGTTGGTCGGCACCGACCGATCGGGCGCCTGAAGAAGATGCGGAAGCCCGTAGGCCAGCAACCAAAGGGCGATCATGACGATGGCAAGTCCGAGGAACGTCGACATCGTCGGAAAGGGAGGAGGCTTGCCGCCCCTTTCACCTTCACCGTCGGGCCGATGCCGGCCATTCGGACGTCTGATGTTGAACATGGACATGTCCGCCTCAGAAGGTCTGCCCGTGGATCATCGCCAGATGCTCGACGATCGGGCCGACGGCGAGCGCCGGGAAGAAGGTCAGCCCGCCGACGATGACGATGACGCCGACCAGCAGCCCGACGAACAGCGGACTGTCGGTCGGGAAGGTGCCGGCCGAGGCCGGCACGGTTTTCTTCGCCGCCAGCGAACCCGCGATGGCGAGCGCCGGGATGATGACCAAGAAACGGCCCATCAGCATGCCGATGCCGAGCGTGACGTTGTACCAGGGCGTGTTGCCGCTGAGGCCGGCGAAGGCCGAGCCGTTGTTGGCGGCCGCCGACGTGTAGGCGTAGAGCATTTCGGAGAAACCATGCGGGCCGCCATTGGCGATGGACGCGACGGCACTCGGCAGGACCACCGCGGCGGCGGTGAAGACGAGCATCGCCAGCGGCAGGCACAGGATCGCCAGCATCGCCATCTTGACCTCCTTGGCCTCGATCTTCTTGCCGAGATATTCGGGCGTGCGTCCCACCATCAGCCCGGCGACGAAAACCGCGATCAGGATGAACATCAGGATGCCGTAGAAACCGGCACCGACGCCGCCGACGATGACTTCGCCGAGTTGCATGTTGATGATCGGGACCATGCCGCCGAGCGCGGTGAAACTGTCGTGCATGGCATTGACCGCGCCGCAGGATGCGGCCGTGGTGATGACCGCGAACAACGCCGACAGCGCGATGCCGAAGCGGGTTTCCTTGCCTTCCATATTGCCGCCGTCAATGCCCAGCGCGTGCATCAGCGGATTGCCCGCGGCTTCCGCCCAGTAACAGACGGCGACGCCGGCGATGAACAGAACGCCCATCGACGCCAGGATCGCCCAGCCCTGGCGCTGGTTGCCGACCATGCGACCGAAGACGTTGGTGAGAGCAGCGCCGAGCGCGAACATCGTCACCATCTGGATCAGGTTGGAAATCGCGTCGGGATTTTCGAACGGATGCGCCGCATTGGCGTTGAAGAAACCGCCACCATTGGTGCCAAGCATCTTGATGGCCACCTGCGAAGCGACCGGCCCAAGCGCGATCGTCTGCTTGGCGCCCTCCAGCGTGGTGGCGTCGACATATGGCCCAAGCGTCTGCGGCACGCCGAGCCAGACATAGACCAGCGTCAGCACGATGCAGACCGGCAAGAGCACGTAAAGCGTGCAGCGGGTCAGGTCGATCCAGAAGTTGCCGATCGATCTGCCGGAGGCGCGGGCGAAGCCTCGGATCAGCGCGATCGCGATCGCGACGCCGGTTGCCGCCGAAACGAAATTCTGGACCGTCAGGCCGGCCATCTGCACGAGATACGACATCGTGCTTTCGCCGCCGTAGTTCTGCCAGTTGGTGTTGGTGACGAAGCTGGCGGCCGTGTTGAACGCAAGCGCCGGGCCCACCGCGCTCATGCCTGCGGGGTTGTAGGGCAGGCTGCCTTGCAGGCGCTGCAGGAGATAGAGCACCAGGAAGCCGGCAAGATTGAAGAGCAGCAGGGCCACCGCATAGGCGGCCCAGTGTTGTTCTTCTCGCTCGCTGGTTCCGCAAATGTGGTAGAGCCCGCGCTCCAGCGGGCCGAAGATGGGTGAAAGCGGCGTGCGCTCACCGTTGAAGACGCGGTGCATATAGAAGCCAAGCGGCTTCACAAGCAAAACGATGATCCCGCAAAAGACCAGGATCTGTATCCAACCGTTCAGTGTCATGGCTGTGGCTTTCCGTGCCTTCAGAAGCGTTCTGGACGAACGAGCGCGTAGGTCAGGTAGGCGAGCAGGAACACCGTCACGCCGCCACCCAGGATGTAATCGAAAAGCATGGTCCGGTCCTTCAGCTCAAATTCCATCGCAGGCTTTGACGTAGGCAAAGGACAGGGCAAAAAACAAAATCCCCATCCCCAGAAAAACGACGTCCATTGTGCTTGTTCCTTGCTTCCACTTTTCTACTTCGCCCTAGCCTGGCCAGCTCGGCACCCACGTCGAAACAGTGCGCCGCACTTCAAGTGGCGGCCACGTCCGACGTTTTTCTCAAGGGGAATATGGGCCCGATCGCCATAAAGGTTCGAGACGGCGCGAGGCGGAAAGAAATAGAAATTTCATAAAGGTTTTGCCGCCTCGTCGCCGTCAGCGAGCCGGCGTTTCGATTTGGATCTGGTGGATTGCGGCGCGCAACCACGCCTTGGGGCAAGCACTGGGTGTTCGGGCGATGGCGGGCATTAACATTCGTTAGAGTGCGCTATTCGCTGGCAAACACCACCGCTGATGGAACAACCACCCGGCCCGCGAATTGTCGGTCGAATCTCATAAACCCGTCAGCCTGAGGTCCAGCCGCACCATGCCAAGACATTATCTCGATCTCTACAGTGGCGACGGGCTGACGATGGACGATGACGGCCGGTCTTCGAAACCCGCGAGCGCATGCGGCGCGAAGCGATCCGCACCCTGCCCGACATCGTCCGCGACGAGATGATCGAGAATGATCATACGGCCATCACTGTCAAGGTACGCGACGAGGACGCCTATCTTCGAGGCATCGCTTGTCGTCTCTTCCAGGTGGTGTGACTGACAGCTTCCAGCCCGAGCACCGATGACAAACGTTTCCCAATTATCATTTGTAATCGTCGCACCCCCCGCAACGCTGCACCATAAGGCTTGAGGATGATGGAGGCGGCGATTGTTCCGAAAACGGTGCCTCCCAGGACGGAGTAGCGGCACATGGTTCGTGCAAAAGTCGACACCCAGCGTGACGAGCGCGCCAAGCGTGAATCGCAAATCTTGATCGATGCAGAGCGGGCAGCCCGCGAGGAAAAGACAGCCAGGCTGAGAGCGCTGCGCCTTGCCGCGCGAGCGGCGAACGGACCTGAAGCGGCGAGCCCCAGGCCGGCACCCCGACACGCGCATCCGAAAGGGTGACGGCAAGACGCGTGCCCGACTTATGGAAGGGCTATGTTGCGGTTGCTATGAGCGATCCGCCGATTGTGTTCTGAAATTCGCCATCATCCAGGGCTGCGCCGCATTCCCGGCTGTCTCATTCTCGGCTGTCTGGCGCTTCGCCAACAGGCGAAGCTTTGCCGCACTGTTTCCCAGCGAGACGCCGGGCTTCTCGACAACAAGGTCGGCAAATATCAAGGCTGGCATCCTCGCTACTTCAAAGCCACGCGACTGACGCTGACAGGATTTGGATCGGTGACAGTACGACCTCGAACATCCCCAAGTACACCACGCTAACGCAGTTCAAGGCGTACCTGAAGACGTACTTCGATACGCTCTACGCGCCGGCGTGCCGAAGTTCCTCGAACAACGTCCAACAACACTAGTTCCTCGCAGATGGCTGCTATTACCGTCGATGCGATAAACATCACCAAGAGGTACGGCAGCGGCGGTTCGGCCGTGTGGGCATGATGGACCAACGGCACTTAGGCGCGATCACCAAATGCCTTGGCTGGGGAAAAAAGCGAACGGCACCATGAACTGGGTGCGGATGATCGGCAGGGCGTGTTGCGGTCGCGACTCTAATGAGGCGCGAGCCCGGCTCATTCATCTGGACTGACACTCTGGATGATCGAACCGGGCCTTCCCGCAAACGTCAAACGTTAGCCACCCATCTTCTTTGCCATCGCGCAGAACTCTGCGTGCGACTTGTTAACAGCGGCATCGCCGCAGTCTTTCAGCACCGCCTTACGCTCATCGGGTTTCATGGCCGTCCACGCGGTCTTGAAATCCTTTTCGGATTTCATTGACTTCATGCCGGCATCGGTGAAGAACGGCGACATCTTGGCCGGGTCATCGAGTGCTGACGTGCCGCCGCTCGTAGAAGCAGCTATTGCAGTACTACCCATCATTGCGAGCGCAATTGCGCCCATACTGAGCACTTTGATGTTCATTTGAATATCCTCCGTGGGTCATTCACCAAAGTTGTGACCGTAACGGAAGAACGTGTACTGACTCGGGTCGGTTCCCGCGCGCTGCAAAACAAACTTGCGATTCGAGCTGAGCGCGTCCGGGTTGATCAGATGCCCGCCCTCTTTCTTCTGGTGACACATCAGCCGGCTACCCCCGCTGCTCGGTAATCATGCACTCGGCCCTTTTGCCCAACCTGAAAGGGCGTCTTTTGCCACGAGGAAGAATTCGCTAGGCGCCCGGGCCGGGGTGTGTAGGGTAGGCGGGACGCCCCAAGCTCCCACCACATTCTTGCCCGGGACCTGCTTTCCAAACAAGCAGAGAACACCCCGCGGTTTGACCGAGGAGCGGCTTTCGCCCCCCGGGTTCAATCCATGACGCGCACCGCGAAGCGCTTCCCAAGCACGCGACCGACCAAATTAAGTTGATTTAATTACATAAATTGTAACAAACAGCACGCCTATCATGGCGGCCCGTGAACATAATGCCAGCCAAAGGGCTATACCGCTGTCTCTGTGGCGACGGGCTTTTTGAGAGGCGATGCTGGAAGCCCAAGCTCTAAGACCGCTGATCCAAAGACCTAATGCGATCACGCACCCAATTGAAAAGACCGCAGCCTTGATCATTGGTGCTTTTTAGGTGCCAAGAGTTAACTTTGGATTCGAGGCAAGGCAGTGAGGCTGTGCGAGGAGACCCGTGGCAGGAGCTTGAGTGATACGAGGACAGGCGAAAGGTTGGCTGACGGGCCCGGCGATTGCTCCAGATTGGTCTAAGTAGTTGGTCAAAGCTATAATGACCAATTCCACTAACCATTTGATTTTGCCGGCGTAAATGCCACAATCGTGAGAATGGCGGAGAGAGCGGGATTCGAACCCGCGTTACGGTTTCCCGTAAACACACTTTCCAGGCGTGCGCCTTCAACCACTCGGCCACCTCTCCGTCCTTTGCCTTCGCGCCGGCCGGTTCGCCGTGCGGGTTGGGGAGATGCATCTCCTTGGGGCTGCGGCGGAGCTTCCGCGCCATGGATGCCGTCCAACCAACGGGCATCCTTCCCCGGCACCTGAGCCGTCAAAGCAACAGGCGCGGGGCTCATCTAGTCGATCCCGCGCCGAATGCCAAGCCATAACGGCACTCTATTCGCTTTGCCGACCACACAGCGTTTCGCAAAGCCGCCGTCGTACCCGAATTTGAGACGACGGCACCCGAATGATGTGCACAGGCAAGGGGCGGCTTCTTCGCCGGTTCGGTGATCGCCGATGTCGCCGATAAGCTGCTTCGAGGGCGGTTGCGGCTATTTCGCCGCCTTCATCGGCATGGCCGGGCTGGTGGTCGGCGCCATCGCCGGCGGCATTCTCGCCGTCTGGCTCCCTCACCGGCATAGGCGTCGGCCGGCCGCATAGGGCCGGTGGCGTAGGAAGAGGAAGCCCGAGCCTTCAAATTCGCGTATCGCGGTTGCGGGCAAGCCATCCCCATTCTATTTCTCGTTTCGGGACACGTGCCGAAGGTTCCTGGGAAGCGTCCAGGATCGGCCGGGGGAGAGCCTTGATGTTTCGTTTCATCTTTCGTCTTGCTGCCATGGTCGCGCTGTCGGTTTCCGTCATCATGGCGGTGCTCGACACCACCCGCACGGTGGCGGCTTCGGCCCTTGTGCTCACCCCGCTCAACGCCAGCTGGCTGGCCGTCTCGCCGGACACAAGGGCGGCCTTCGAAACCTTCGTCCGCGCCAAGGCCAGTCCGCTGCTGTGGGATGGCGCCATTGCCTGGGTGCTCAACCAGCCGGGATTTGCCGTGTTCGCGGTGCTGGCCTTCCTGCTCTACGCCATCGGCTACAAGCGGCAGCGGCGTGCAGGTCAGTTCGCCGCCAACTGATCCGCAAGGACCAAACTGCCGGCACGGCTTGCCCTTGGCACGCTTTTCCAAAGGGTCAAAATTCCGCGTGAATTTTGTTTCGGGCCGTGCCAGATTGCCGCCGAGCGGGAGGGCAGTACACTCCTGGCTGACGTCGCATGCCTGCCGCAGAACCGGACAGGCGGGCGGGGCGTAACGGAAAAATAACCGACAGGGTGTGGATCACATGAAACGTATCGTTCTCGGCCTTCTGGCCGCAACCGCAATGGTTCTTCCGGCTTTTGCCGCGGATGTCCAGCCGGCCATCCTCTATGATCTGGGCGGCAAGTTCGACAAATCGTTCAACGAAGCGGCCTATCACGGCGCCGAGAAGTTCAAGACCGAGACCGGCACGCCCTATGTCGAATTCGAGGTGTCCAATGCCTCGCAGCGCGAGCAGGCGCTGCGCCGCTTCGCCGAGGACGGCCACAACCCGATCGTCATGGCCGGCTTCGCCTGGGAGGATGCGCTGAAGAAGGTCGCGGCCGAATATCCCGATCTCAACTTCGCCATCATCGACGATGCCGTCGACCTGCCCAATGTCCGCTCGCTGGTGTTCAAGGAGAACGAAGGCTCCTACCTCGTCGGCATCATGGCGGCGATGGCCTCGAAATCGAAGAAGGTCTCCTTCGTCGGCGGCATGGACATCCCGCTGATCCGCAAATTCGAATGCGGCTATGTCGGTGGCGCCAAGGCGGCCGGTGCGACGGAAGTGATCCAGAATATGACCGGCGACACGCCGGCCGCCTGGAACGATCCGGCCAAGGGCGGCGAAATCGCCAAGACGCAGATCGACCAGGGCTCCGACGTGGTCTACGCCGCGGCCGGCGGCACCGGCGTCGGCGTGCTGCAGGCGGCGGCTGATGCCGGCAAGCTCGGCATCGGCGTTGATTCCAACCAGAACGGCCTGCAGCCCGGCAAGGTGCTGACTTCGATGATGAAGCGCGTCGACGTCGCAGTCTACACCGCCTTCATGGACGGCAAGAACGGCACTTTCAAGGGCGGCGTCGAAAACCTCGGCCTCAAGGAAGGCGGCGTCGACTACGCCATGGACGACAACAACAAGGCGCTGGTGACCGACGCGATGAAGGCTGCCGTCGAAAAGGCCAAGGCCGACATTATCGCCGGCAAGATCCAGGTGCACGACTACACGGCCGACAACGCCTGCCCCTATTGATCGGCAGCGCTCTTCAGCCATGATTTTGCAGACCGCCGGGTGAAAGCCCGGCGGTTTGTTCTTGCTGGATGGGGCGACGCTTCAATCCGTCCGGAGGGAATGACATTCGAGAGAGCGATGCAGCTGACAATCGAACCCATGCAGGACCACGACATCGAGACCGTGGCGCGGCTGCGCCTCGCGGCCTTTTTCGAAGGCACGGGAAGGACGCTTGAAGACGATGCGGCAGGACTTCGAAAATTGCTTGCAGGCGACGGGTTCGAGGCGGCCCTGGTCGTCCGGATTGACGGTGTGCCGGTCGGCACCTGCCTGTTGGTGCGCGACGAATTGGAACCGGCGCACGATCTGACGCCTTGGCTGGCGGGCCTTGTCGTCGACGCCCCGTATCGAGGCAAAGGGATTGGCACGGCGCTGGTCAATGCGATCGAAGCGCATGCGGCCTCCGTCGGTGTCGAGACGCTTTATCTCTACACCTGGGAAGCGCGCGACTTCTACGCGGCTCTTGGCTGGACTTGGGTGGAGACATTCGAGCAGGATGGCGAGACGATGCTGCTGATGTCGCGTGGACTTGGCCTATAACCTTCCCATCAGATAGCCGAATACGAACACAGCAATCAGCGCAGCGGCAATGATCATCCCGCACCGGGCGCCAAGAGAATGCACACCGAACCCATGTGGCTTCCTGGCAAGACCATGGATCACCGGCTTGACGTCGTCCAGGCCGGCGGCGCGCATCTGCGGCAGTTCGGCGATGCGCTGCGAGATCAGCCGCCACCGATCGTCGCCGCCCGACGGCACGGCACGGTCGAAGATGTGCATGCGCTCGGCAAGCCGTATCACCGCATCGCGGAAGGCTGGGTCGATCTCCAGGTCCCGCTCGGCCCGTTGGCGCTCCGCGTCTTTCATCAGGCCGAGCACATAGTCCCCAGCCCTTGCCCTGCGGTCGCCCTCCCCGGCCATGGCTCCCCTCCACCCTACCAGTGCGGCGGTTTGGTCACCGGCACGTCTGACCCCGCCTGCTCCTCGAGCGCCAGGAAACGCTCGGTCAGCGCGTCGAGCTTGCGCTGCATGCGCTCGATCACCGTCCACTGCTCGGCGATCTGGCCCGACAGCTCCTCGATGGTCTTTTCCTGCTCGGCGGCTCGGATTTCGAGCGTCGTCAGCCGGTCGGCGGGCGTGGTCATGCGAAGTCCCCAGTTTGTACCGCGATGCTTGCGCCGCGGTTTCAATTCGGCTTCGCCATACTAGCGAATGTGAGAGCTTCGGACACGTTCGAAATTGACAAGGGCGCGCGGATTTGTCGAGAGTGGACGCTGCTTCGGCCAATTGGCATGGGCGGAGCGTCATGCTAGGCATTTTGACCAAGCGATAAAAAAATAAGAGTGGGACAGGCTGCATGGCGCAAGCCGCAATCGAACTGATCGGCATCAACAAGAGTTTTGGCGCCGTGCGTGCCAACCGCGACATCAATCTGGAGATCGCGCGCGGCACCATCCACGGCATCGTCGGCGAAAATGGCGCCGGCAAGTCGACGCTGATGTCGATCCTCTACGGTTTCTACCAGGCCGACGGCGGCGAAATCCGCGTCGGCGGCAAGCCGGCGTCGATCAAGACGCCCAACGACGCGATCGCGCTCGGTATCGGCATGGTGCACCAGCATTTCATGCTGGTCGACAATTTCTCGGTGCTGGAGAACATTATTCTCGGCGCCGAAAACGATGCGCTCTTGAAGAGCAGCATCGCCAAGGCGCGTTCCGAGCTGGAGCGGCTGGAACGCGAATACGGGCTGGAAGTCGATCCCGACGCGATCATCGAGGAACTGCCGGTTGGCCTGCAGCAGCGTGTCGAAATTCTGAAAGCGCTCTATCGCGGCGCCGAGATCCTGATCCTCGACGAGCCAACGGGCGCGCTGACGCCTGCCGAGGCCGACCATCTGTTCCGCATCCTCAAGCAGTTGAAGGAACAGGGCAAGACGGTGGTTCTGATCACCCACAAGCTGCGCGAGATCATGGCCATCACCGACACCGTGTCGGTCATGCGCCAGGGCACGATGGTAGCGACCCGGGAGACGAAGAAAACCACCGTCGAGGAACTGGCCGAACTGATGGTCGGGCGCCGTGTGCTTCTGCGGGTCGAAAAGGGCGAAGCCGCCGCCGGTGCCGTCAAGCTCGCGGTCAAGAACCTGACGGTCAGGGATTCCCGTGGCGTCACCATGGTCGACGATATCTCCTTCGATGTGCGCGCCGGCGAGATCGTCGGCATCGCCGGCGTCGCCGGCAACGGCCAATCCGAGCTGCTCGAGGCGATTTCCGGCATCAGGCATGCCGTTTCAGGCTCGGTCATGCTCGACGGCAAGCCCATCGACCTGACGGGCAAGGCCGATCCCGGCGAATTGCGCGACCGCGGCCTCGCGCATGTGCCGGAGGACCGCCATCATGTCGGGCTGGTGCTGGCCTTCGAGGAGAACGAGAACTCCATTCTCGGCTATCACGACGACCCCCGCTATCTCAAAGGGCCATTCCTCAATGTCGATGCCATCATGGCCGATGCGAAGGACAAGATCGAGAAATACGACATCCGTCCCGGCAATCCGCGCCTGAAGACCGCCAATTTTTCGGGCGGCAACCAGCAGAAGATCGTGCTGGCGCGGGAGATGGAACAGGATCCCGGCGTGCTGATCGTCGGCCAGCCGACGCGCGGCGTCGATGTCGGCGCCATCGAATTCATCCACAAGCGCCTGATCGCCATGCGCGACCAGGGCAAGGCCGTGCTGGTGGTGTCGGTCGAGCTCGACGAAATCCGCTCGCTCTCCGACCGCATCCTGGTGATGTTTGCCGGCCGCATCGTCGGCGAACGCGGCCCCGAAGCGACCGAAGGCGAGCTCGGCCTGCTGATGGCCGGAGTCGAGCAGGAGGCCGCCGCATGAGCACGCCTTACGCCAAATTGCCGGCCTGGGCCGACTATGGGCTGATTCCGCTGATCAATCTGGCCGTGGCTTTCATCGTCGCCGGCTTCGTCGTCCTGCTGGTCGGCGAAAATCCGTTCCGCGCCGCCGTCATCCTGGTCCAGGGGGCCTTCGGCAAGGGAACAGGCATCGCCTTCACCCTCTTCTATGCCACCACCTTCATCTTCACCGGGCTCTCGGTGGCGGTGGCCGCGCATTGCGGCCTGTTCAACATCGGCACCGAGGGGCAGGCCTACATCGCCGGCCTTGGCATTGCCATCGTCTGCCTGTCCTTCGACAGCGTGTTGCCCTGGTGGCTGACATTTCCGCTGGCCATCGTCGCTTCCGCGCTTGTAGGCGCGTTGTGGGCGCTGATCCCGGCCTATCTGCAGGCCAAGCGTGGCTCGCACATCGTCATCACCACCATCATGTTCAATTTCATCGCCGCCTCGATCATGGTCTACCTCCTGGTGGGGCCGTTGAAGCCGGCCGGGTCGCAAGCCCCGCAGACCCGGAACTTCCTTGCCGGAGCCGAACTGCCCAAACTCAACTGGATCATCGAGCTGTTCGGCGCCAAGATCCGTTCGGCCCCGCTCAACGTCACCTTCCTGCTGGCGTTGGTCATGGCCTTCCTGGTCTGGCTGCTGATCTGGCGCACCAGGCTCGGCTATGAGATGCGCACCTATGGCCACAGCCCGAAGGCGGCGTGCTATGCCGGCATTTCGGAAACCCGCATCATCATCACGGCGATGATGATCTCGGGCGCGCTCGCCGGCATGATGGCACTCAATCCGGTGATGGGCGACCAGCACAATGTCGCGATCGACTTCGTCTCCGGCGCCGGCTTCGTCGGCATCGCCGTGGCGCTGATGGGGCGTCTGCACCCGGTCGGCATCGTGCTGGCGGCGATCCTGTTCGGCATGCTCTACCAGGGCGGCGCCGAACTCGCCTTCGAGATGCCGGCGATCAGCCGCGACATGATCGTCATCATCCAGGGGTTGGTCATCCTGTTCGCCGGCGCGCTCGAACATATGTTCAGGCCTTACATCCAGGCGCTGTTCGCCTCGTTCAGCCCACGGTCGGTCGGCATGGAAGCGGTCAAGGGAAAGGGCGCCTGAGATGGACGTGTTCAACGCGATCGTCCAGACATTGGACTCGACCATCCGCCTCTCGGTGCCGCTGCTGCTGGCATGCCTTGCCGGCCTTTATTCGGAACGCGCCGGCATCTTCGACATAGGGCTCGAAGGCAAGATGCTGGTTGGCGCATTCGCAGGGGCGGCCGCGGCGTCGGTCTTCCACTCGGCCTTGCTCGGCCTCGGCATGGCTATCCTGATCTCGGTCGCGTTTGCCATGGTGCACGGCTTCGCCTCGATCACCCATCGCGGCAACCAGATCGTTTCCGGCGTGGCGATCAATTTCATCGCCGCCGGATCGACCATCATCCTCGGCCAGGCCTGGTTCCAGCAGGGCGGACGCACGCCGGCGCTGCAGCCGGGCGAACGGTTCGAAGCGATCATCTGGCCCGGCGCCGATGCCGTCAGGGACGTGCCGATCATCGGCCCGATCTATGCGGAGTTGATCTCCGGTCATTCGCTGCTGGTCTACCTCGCCTTCCTTATGGTGCCCTTCACCTGGTGGGTGCTGTTTCGCACCCGCTTCGGCCTCAGGCTGCGCGCCGTCGGCGAAAATCCCGCCGCCGTCGATACCGCCGGCATTTCCGTCGCCTGGCTGCGCTACAGAGCGCTCATCTGCACCGGCATCCTCACCGGCGTCGCCGGCGCCTATCTGTCGATGGTGCAGAATGGCGGTTTCGTGAAGGACATGACCGCCGGCAAGGGCTACATCGCGCTGGCCGCGCTGATCTTCGCCAAGTGGAAGCCGGTCAACGCCATGTTCGCCTGCCTTCTTTTCGGCTTCCTCGACGCGCTGTCGATCCGCTTGCAGGGCTCGCCGCTGCCCATCATCGGCAAGGTGCCGGTGCAGTTCATGCAAGCCCTGCCCTATATCCTCACCGTCGTCCTGCTCGCCGGCTTCATCGGCAAGGCGATCCCGCCCCGCGCCGGCGGCGTGCCCTATGTCAAGGAGCGCTGAGCGAACGGAATCCACTGGCGGACGGCTTTTGAACGAGATCATGGGAGAGAACAACTGAATGTCGCATGATCTGTTCGAAGCGGCCAAGACCGCCATGGTCAAGGCCTATGCGCCCTATTCCAAGTTTCCCGTGGGCGCCGCCTTGCGTACCGAGGATGGACGCATCTTCACCGGCGCCAACGTCGAGGTCGCCTCCTATCCGGAGGGCTGGTGCGCCGAAACGACAGCGCTTGGCCACTACATTATGGGCGGCGGCGGCAAGATCGTCGAAATCGCCGTCCTTGCCGAACGCATAGCCAAATGCACGCCTTGCGGCGGCTGCCGTCAGCGGCTGGCCGAATTCTGCCGCCCTGAAACCAAGCTCTATCTCTGCGACGACACGGGTGTGGCCGAGACCGTGACCATGGGCGACATGTTCCCCTACGGCTTCCGCGGCGACATTTTGAAGTGAAGCGCTGGCTGAAATGAAGCATTGGCTGAAACCACGGGCTTGCTGAAATGACGGAAAAGGCGCTGGATCATCTCATCGAGAAGCTGGACGGGCTGGCGCCGTCGACCGCGCTGGTGCTGGGCTCGGGCCTCGGCGGCCTCGTCGACCGGATCGAGAACCCGATCCGCGTCTCCTATGCCGACCTGCCCGGCTTTCCCAAGAGCGGCGTCAGCGGCCATGCCGGCGAGGTTGTGGCGGGACTGTTTGCCGGTACGCCGGTGCTGATGCTGTCCGGCCGAGCCCACTACTACGAGCACGGCAACGCGGCTGCGATGCGGCCGGTGCTGGAAGTGCTTGCCGGCATCGGCATCACAAAACTGATCCTCACCAATGCCGCCGGCTCGGTCGATCCGGACATGCCGCCGGGCTCCGTCATGCTGATCACGGACCACATCAACTTCTCCGGCACCAACCCGCTGATCGGCGAGCCGAGCGACCGCCGCTTCGTCGGCCTGACCGAAGCCTATGACGCCGGCATCCGCAAGGCGATCGAGCGCGCGGCGAACGCGACCGGCACCGCGCTGCACAAGGGCGTCTATATGTGGTTTTCCGGGCCGTGTTTCGAAACGCCGGCCGAAATCCGCATGGCGCGCATCATGGGTGCCAACGCGGTGGGCATGTCAACCGTGCCGGAAGTCATTCTGGCCCGCTTCCTTGGGCTGCGGGTCGCCGCCTGCTCGGTCATCACCAACCTTGCCGCCGGCATGACCGGAGCCGAACTTTCGCACCAGGAGACCAAGGACATGGCGCCGGTTGGCGGGTCACGACTGGCAACGGTCCTTCAGCGCGTGTTCCGCGACAGGCTTCTGGAGAACTGATGCTTCCGCAGGAAATCATCCGCCACAAGCGAGACGGCCAGAGGCTCTCGGCTCGCGAAATCGCGGCCTTCATCGACGGCGTGACGTCAGGTGCCGTCACCGACGGCCAGGCCGCGGCTTTTGCCATGGCGGTGTTCTTCAACGGCATGAACCGGGACGAGGCCGTGGCATTGACACTGGCCATGCGCGATTCCGGCGATGTGCTCGACTGGTCGGACCTGCCCGGCCCGGTCACCGACAAGCATTCGACCGGAGGTGTCGGCGACAATGTCTCGCTGATGCTGGCGCCGATCGTCGCCGCCTGCGGCGCCTACGTCCCGATGATCTCGGGGCGTGGCCTTGGCCATACCGGCGGCACGCTGGACAAGATGGATGCGATCCCCGGCTATATCAGCCAGCCCGACATTGCATTGTTTCGCCAGGCGGTACTGGAAACGGGCTGTGCCATCATCGGCCAGACCGCCGACCTCGCGCCTGCCGACCGCCGACTCTACGCGATCCGCGACGTGACCGCCACTGTGGAATCGGTGCCGCTGATCACCGCCTCGATCCTCTCGAAGAAGCTCGCCGCCGGCCTGGGCTCTCTGGTGCTCGACGTCAAGGTCGGCAATGGCGCCTTCATGGAGAAGTCGCGTGATGCGACCGCGCTCGCCAACAGTCTGGTCGAGGTCGCCAGCGGCGCCGGGCTGAAAGTGTCCGCCCTGATCACCGGCATGAACGAGCCACTGGCCTCGGCTGCCGGCAACGCCGTCGAGGTGCGCAACGCCGTCGACTTCCTGACCGGCCGTCTTCGCGACCGGCGACTGGAGGACGTGACCCTGGCGCTGGCGGCCGAAATGCTGCAGTCGGCGGGACTGGTGTCGTCCAACCAGGATGGCATGCGGCGCGCCACCGAGACGCTCGCCAGCGGGCGCGCCGCCGCCACCTTCGCCCGCATGGTGACGGTGCTCGGCGGCCCCGCGGATTTCATCGAGAGGCCGGAAAAATATTTGCCGGAGGCGGCAACGGAATTCGCGGTCAAGGCGACGACGCAGGGTTTCGTCACAAGCATAGCCGCCCGCGATATCGGCCTTGCGGTGGTTGGTCTGGGCGGCGGGCGCACCCGGCCCGACGACAGGATCGATCCCACCGTCGGCATCACCAGGCTGCTGCCCATTGGCGCGGAAGTACAAGCCGGAGATGCGCTGGCGCTGATCCATGCCCGCTCCCCGTCCGATGCCGAGGCGGCAGCAGCGGCCGTGCTTTCGGCCTATGCGATCGGCGCTTCGAAACCGCCGGCGGACAAAACCGTCATCCGGCGGATCCTGCCTCGCGGTTAACTACTGGACGAGGAGCAGGGAGCCGTTTTCGACCTGGTACTTCTGGAGCCGCGTGAGGAAACTCATGCCTATGAGATTGGTTTGAAGCGCCTTGTCGTCGAGCACGACCGCTTGGACGTCTTCCACCTGGATGGCGCCGATCTGCAGCCGATCGACCGTGACCACGGCAGCCTTGATCGTGCCGTTGGCGGTGTTGACCTGGCGCGTGAAATCGGAAGGGCTCAGCGACAGGCCGATCCTGCGGGCCGTCGAGGTGTTGATGGCAACCAGCGTCGCACCGGTATCGATCATGCCGTCGACCTGACGACCGTTGAGCTTGAACTGCGAGGTGAAGTGTCCGCGCGCGTCCGCCTCGACCACGAACTTGCGGCCCAGCGGTTGCGCTGCAGCCGGCTTGTCCGGCATCGCCGCCAGCTTCAGGTCCGGCTGGGTCTCCGTGGCCGGCTTGGCGGTAATCGCCGATCTCAGCAATCCCTCGATAAGCTGGGGATTTGACTGATAGATCATCGGGATGGATGCGGCTATTCCGGCGGACGCACCAAGAATGAGAAGTGTTCGCAGCATGGGTCAACCTTTGAGGGCTGATCCTTAGTCCGGATATGGTGTTTGGCGCTTTAACGCTCTCCGAAACCGCATCCTTGCGTAAACAATCGGTAAACCTGGTTGCGGCTTTGAGCAATTCCAGGAAAAGGGCACAGCGGTTTTCCGTCCGGAATTGAGAAATCAAAGACAAAAGCGGGTCAACGATTCAATCGAACGCTGAACCGCTTCGACAGCTGCTATTTCGTCCCGTACATACGGTCGCCGGCGTCGCCGAGCCCAGGCATGATATAGCCCTTCTCATTGAGCTGGCGGTCGATGGAGGCGGTGAAGACCGGGACGTCCGGATGCGCCTTGGTGAAACGCTCGATGCCTTCGGGCGCCGCCAGCAGGCACAGGAAGCGGATGTTGGTGGCGCCGCGCCCCTTCAACTTGTCGATCGCCGCGATCGCCGAATTGGCGGTCGCCAGCATCGGATCGACGACGATCACCAGCCGGTCGGCGAGATCGCTCGGCGCCTTGAAGAAATACTCGACCGCTTCCAGCGTCTCGTGGTCGCGGTAGAGACCGATATGGGCGACGCGAGCCGCGGGCACCAGGTCGAGCAGGCCTTCCAGCAAGCCGTTGCCGGCGCGCAGCACCGAGGCAAAGACCAGCTTCTTGCCCTCCAGCGTCGGCGCTTCCATCTCCTCGATCGGGGTCTCGATGGTGGTGGTGGTCAGTTCAAGGTTGCGGGTGACCTCGTAGCCGAGCAGCAGCGATATCTCGCGCAGCAGCCGCCTGAAGCCGGCCGTCGAGGTCTCCTTCTTGCGCATGATGGTCAGCTTGTGCTGGACAAGCGGATGATCGACGACGGTGACGCCCTTCATGATGTGCTCCGACGTGGTGGTTCGCGGTGGGTGGTTGAATAGTGAGTAGTGAATAGTGAGCCGATTTGCGAGTCCCCGCCTGAGGAAAGCGCCGGCCTTCAACCGCTCGATGCGTGCACGGCCAAACTGCCCACTACTGAGTACTGACTACTCACTATCGCGATCACCGCACCTTCGCGTCCAACCGGCCCAGCAGCATCGCCTTGGTCTTCCTGTCGACGAAGGCCGCTTCGATAGCGGTTCTGGTGACCGCCGCCAGCGCCTTTTCGCTCATTGAAAAATGCTCGGCGGCGATATCGTATTCGCGCTTCAGCGAGGTCCAGAAATAGGGCGGGTCGTCGGAATTGAGCGTCACCTTGCAGCCGGCGGCCCGCAGGGCGGGAAACGGATGGTCGGCGAAACTGTCGAACACCTTGAGCGCGATGTTGGAACCGGGGCAGCATTCCAGCACGACGCCCTCATCGGCGATGCGCCGGACAAGCTCCGGGTTCTCGATGGCGCGCACGCCATGGCCGATGCGGGAGGGGCGGATGTGGTCGAGCGCGGCCTGTACGGTTTCCCAGCCTGTCAGTTCGCCGGCATGGACGGTTATGCCGAGCCCGGCTTCGCGAGCGATCTCGAAAGCCCTGACATAGTCTTCCATGTCGCCTATCCGCTCATCGCCGGCGACGCCGAAGCCGGTGACCAGCGGATGCCCGCAGCGCGCCGCGAAACGCGCTGCCTGTTCGATCGACTCGACGCCAACATGGCGCACGCCCGTGACGATCATGCGGCCCTCTATGCCGGTCTTGGCCTTGGCGCGCAGCATGCCTTCGCCGAGCGCGTCGGTATAGGCCTTGGGCGACAGCCCGGCTTTGATCGCATGGTCGGGCGAGGTGAAGACCTCGGAATAGATCGCCCCGTCGCGGGCGAGGCTGGTCAGATAGTGGTCGGCCAGCCGCGCATAGTCCTCCTCGGTCCGGAACAGATCGGAGGAGAAATCATAGGCGGCGAGAAAGGAGGTGAAATCGTGCCAGACGAAGGAACCGTTCTGGATATAGGGCGAGGTATCCTTGCCGTATTTCTGCGCCTGGCGGATGACGAGTTCGGGCGCCGCTGCCCCTTCAATGTGGCAGTGCAGTTCCGCTTTCAATGGCATTCAAACATCCCGTCGGTCAGTCCAGGTCTTGAAAACCGCCACCTGGAAGCGCGGCTGAACACCGCGCCTTAAACAATAGCGCCCGCACCATCGATCGGCTATGGTCCCGCCGGTTTTATGACGGATCAAAAAAATGTCTGGTGAGAGAACCACGGCCGCCGGCGGCATGGAAACCTCTTATGGTTTCAAGCGTGTAGGGGAAAGCGAGAAGCAGTCCCTGGTCAACGATGTTTTCCACAAGGTCGCCAACCGCTACGACCTGATGAACGATCTTATGTCGGGTGGCCTGCACCGGCTGTGGAAGGATGCCATGGTCACTTGGCTCAATCCGCCCAAGCGGGCGGGCTGGCGCGTGCTCGACGTTGCCGGCGGCACCGGCGACATTGCCTTCCGCATCGTCGATACCAGCCACGGCCACGCTCATGCCACCGTGCTCGACATCAACGGTTCGATGCTCGCCGTCGGCCGCGACCGGGCCGAGAAGAAAGGCCTGTCCGGCAACACCGATTTCGTCGAGGCCAATGCCGAGGAACTGCCCTTCGCGGATGCCACGTTCGACGCCTACACCATTGCTTTCGGCATCCGCAACGTGCCGCGCATCGATGTCGCCCTCGGCGAAGCGTTCCGCGTGCTGAAGCCTGGCGGCCGGTTCCTGTGCCTGGAATTTTCCGAGGTCGAGATGCCGCTGCTCGACAAGGCTTACGAAGCCTGGTCGTTCAACGCCATTCCCAGGATCGGCAAGATGGTCACCGGCGACGGCGAGCCCTATTCCTACCTGGTCGAATCGATCGCGAAATTCCCCAACCAGCCGAACTTCGCGGCAATGATTTCCCGCGCTGGCTTCGAGCGTGTTTCCTTCCGCAACTATTCCGGCGGCATAGCGGCCCTGCATTCGGGCTGGAAGCTTTGAGGCCGTCGCATATCTACCCCGCTCGATGCGCTCAGTGCCGGTTCAACGGATCGGCGGGGCGAGCGCAGCCATGAGCACGGTCAGCGCAGGATTTCGGCTCATGCGGGCCGGCTGGGTGCTGGTGCGCGAGGGCGTCGTCGCCGCCTTGCCCGGCGAGGAGTTGTCCGGCCTGCCGAAATTCGGCTGGCGGCTGGCGCGGCTGTTCACCCGTCGCCGCGCACTCGCCTATCAGCGCAGCGACCGGCTGGCCAAGGCCGTGGTCCGGCTCGGCCCGTCCTATGTGAAGCTTGGCCAGTTCCTGGCGACGCGGCCCGACGTCGTCGGCAATGACATGGCGCTCGATCTTGCCATGCTGCAAGACAAGATGCACACCTTCCCGAGGGCCGAGGCGATCGCGGCCATCGAAGCGTCGCTCGGGCGCAAGGTGGCCGATCTCTACGCGCAATTCGGCGACCCGGTCGCCGCCGCTTCCATCGCCCAGGTCCACGCCGCCGAAACCCTCCACGAAGGTGCTGCCAGCAAGGTGGCGGTGAAGGTGATCCGGCCGGGTGTGCGCCGCCGCTTTTTTCACGACTTGGAAAGCTATTTCCTCGCCGCCCGCCTGCAGGAAAGGTACATCCCCTCGTCACGCCGGCTGCGGCCGGTTCAGGTCACCGAGACGCTGGCGCAAACCACCAAGATCGAGATGGACCTGCGCCTCGAAGCCGCGGCACTCTCCGAACTTGGCGAAAACACCAGGGATGATCCCGGTTTTCGCGTACCCTATGTCGACTGGGAACGCACCGGCCGCGACGTGTTGACCATGGAATGGGTCGAAGGCGTCAAGATGAACAACATCGCCGGCCTCGAAGCCGCCGGCCACGACCTGAAGGCGATCGCCGCCAATCTCGTCCAGTCGTTCCTGCGCCATACGCTGCGCGACGGCTTCTTCCATGCCGACATGCATCCCGGCAATCTGTTCGTCGAAGCGAATGGCACCATCGTCGCCGTCGATCTCGGCATTGCCGGCAGGCTCGGCAAGAAGGAGCGCCGCTTCCTCGCCGAGATCCTCTACGGCTTCATCACGCGCGACTATCTGCGCGTCGCCGAGGTGCATTTCGAGGCCGGCTATGTGCCGCGCCAGCACAATGTCGCGGCCTTCGCGCAGGCGATCCGCGCCATCGGCGAGCCGATCCACGGCCAGCCGGCCGAGACCATTTCGATGGCCAAGCTTTTGACGCTGCTGTTCGAGGTGACCGAACTCTTCGACATGGCGACAAGACCGGAACTGATCCTGCTGCAGAAGACCATGGTGGTGGTCGAGGGCGTGGCGCGTACGCTCGATCCGGTCTTCAACATGTGGAAGACGGCCGAGCCGGTGGTCAGCGGCTGGATCGCCGGGAATCTCGGCCCGCGCGGCATGATGATCGATGCGCGTGATGGCGCCAAGGCGCTGCTGACGCTCGCCCGCCAGGCGCCGGAGCTTGCGGCGCGCACTGATCGGCTGTCGCGAGAGATCGATCTGATGGCCGAGCACGGGCTGCGCTTCGACGAAACCACCGCCCGCGCCATCGGCAAGGCCGAGGCCCGGTACAGCCGTTCGGGCCGCGTCGCGCTGTGGGTAATCGCGCTGACACTGGTCTATATTGCCTGGAAGCTGATTTAGCTCCGCCGCGTCAGCACTGTCCGTAGCTTGCTGCGATATGATTGCATTGCTATCATTGCTATCGGAAGATGAGCAGAGCGCAATCACATGGCAAGCATCACCATTCGCAACCTCGGCGATGAGGTCAAGGAACTGCTGCGCCGACTGGCGGCGGAAAACGACCGTTCCATGGAAGAGCAGGCACGAGTCATGATCCGGGCCGCGGTTGACGGGCAGGCCCTGCCGACCGGTCGCCTCGACCAGATTGAGAAAGCCCTGCACGACCTGGCCGCCTCACAGGGCTCGACGGCCCCGGCCATCGCAACGGCAGCCAGGATTTCTGCCCGCGGCAGTCTCTCCGGCAAGCGCATCCTGCTGATCATCGGCGGCGGCATTGCAGCCTACAAGGCGCTGGACCTGATCCGGCGGCTGCGCGAGCGCGGTGCCGCGGTGCGGGTGGTGATGACGTCAGCCGCGCGGGAGTTCGTCACCACGCTGTCGGTCGGCGCGCTTTCGGCAGATCATGTCTTCACCGAACTGTTCGACCGCAATGACGAGCATGATGTCGGCCACATCAGGCTGTCACGCGAGGCCGACCTGCTGGTGGTGGCGCCTGCGACCGCCGACCTGATGGCCAAGCTTGCCAATGGCCACGCCAACGACCTCGCATCCACCGTGCTGATCGCCACCGACAAACCGGTGCTGATGGCACCGGCCATGAACCCGAGGATGTGGGCGCATCCTGCGACGCGGCGCAACCGCGCCACGCTGGCCAAGGACGGCGTTGCCTTTGTCGGCCCTGCCAAAGGCGAGATGGCTGAGAGCAATGAGGCGGGCGAAGGCCGCATGGCCGAACCGCTGGAGATCGTCGCCGCGATCGAGGCGCTGCTCGATCTCAGTCCGAAACCTTTGGCTGGCAAGAAAATCATCGTCACTTCCGGCCCGACGCATGAGCCGATCGACCCGGTGCGCTACATCGCCAACCGTTCGTCCGGCAAGCAGGGCCACGCCATCGCGGCGGCACTGGCAAGATTGGGCGCCGATGTGCGACTGGTCTCCGGCCCGGTCGCCATTGCCGATCCGGCCGGCGTGAAGACCATTCACGTCGAGCGCGCGCAAGGGATGCGCGATGCTGTGGAACAGCTTTTGCCTGCCGACGCCGCGGTCTTCGTCGCTGCCGTTGCCGACTGGCGCTCCGAAAATTCCGCCGGCGAAAAGATCAAGAAGGTGGCGGGCGAAGGGCCACCGGTGCTTCGTATGGTGGAGAACCCCGACATCCTTGCCGGGGTCGGCCACCACAAGCAGCGACCCGGCCTGGTCGTGGGCTTCGCCGCCGAGACGCAGGACCTTTTGCGCAATGCCGAGGCCAAGCTGAAGAAGAAAGGCGCCGATTTTATCGTCGCCAACGACGTCTCGCACGAAAGCGGCATCGGCCCTTCAGGCGTCATGGGCGGCGATCGCAACCGGGTCCGGATCGTCTCGAAGACCGGCGTCGAAGAGTGGCCCGAAATGACCAAGGACGAGGTGGCGGCACGGCTCGCCACCCTGATCGCCGAGCGCCTCAAAACGATCGTCGTCTAACCAAGGCGCGCGACGCACGCACCGCCTGCCGCTCGACGGCGGCAAGGCGATGCCTCAGCTTCGCCGGTCCGGAGACCCTCTCCCCGTCAGTTAGCCAAAAAGCTCCGCCGTGCGGGCGAGCGCGCCCCCGAAGCCGTTGAGCGGAATGGAAAAGCTCACCTGCTGTCCCGTGTCGGCCGCGAAAGTGTCGATCTTGAGGGTCGTGCCCGACTTGAGCAGCGGCGTGACGTTGGCATCGAATGCCACCGGCACGAGGCAGCCGACCACCTGACAGGTGTTAAACGGCAGGCTGCCATCGAGTTTCTGGTTGTCGACGGTCAGGGTGACACCCTTGGCGAGCGCGAGGCCAAACGGCAGGGCAAGGGTTTCGCTCGCGTCGTCGCCGCTCTTGCTCGACAGCTCGATCGCCAGCAGACGCTGGTTGCTCTGCTTGTTGAACTGCTGATGCGACAGGCTGCATACCTTGGCAGTGCCCGATACCTGGCAATTGACCGTCCAGTCGCCATGGGTTTCAGACAAGGCCGACGCGCCGCCAGGCAGTTGCGGCGCACTGGCGGCGGCATTTGCAGCCGAAGTTGCCTTGTCGCCCTTCGTTTGCGCCGCCATGGCCGGCAGACCGGCGATGCAGGCCGCACCCAGCATCGCCACAAGATACGCGTAGTTTCTCATCAAGAC